>DVOF01000134.1 GCA_018713805.1 Candidatus Aphodoplasma excrementigallinarum
CAGCCAACCCGCCCGAGCAGGGCAAAAGCGGGGCGGACAATACCGGCGCGGCAAACCATGGTGGGCAGCCTGCGCAAAAAGGCCCCAGCGCTATATTCGCGCAGGATGATGCCGCTTCCGAGCGCGGGCCGAAGAAAAAGAAAAAGTTCAACCTGAAAGACAGAAGGACAAAAAAAATCATCAAACGGATTATCATATGGGCAGTTATCATTGGCCTTGTTGCCGGCGTATATATCTGGTTCCAGAGCCAGGCGGCAAAAGTGGCAAACATGATGCAGACGCCAATTTCGACAGCGGCGGCGGAACGCGGCGACCTTGACGTTACCATCACGGGAAGCGGCGTAATGGAGGCCATGGAGCAGTACGACATCGTCCCGATGAAGCAGGGCAAGATTATGACGGCGCCCTTTGAGGAGGGCGACTACGTCGAAAAGGACTCCGTCCTGTTCACGTTGGACAACAGCGATGCGCTGATCAATATCCAAAAGGCGCAGAACTCGCTTGCAAAGGCGGATATTGCAAACAAAAGCAATCAGGAAACCATGGAGGACTGGGTCAGCACGGCGCCCGTCACCGGCTACATAAGCGGCCTGAACCTCAAGGTCGGCGACACGGTGAACGCAAATACGGCAGTCTGCACGATCACCAATGACGACGTAATCACGGTAAAGATCCCCTTCTCCGCCGCGCATATCGACAGTATTTATGTCGGATCTACCGCCCAGTTGACAAGCGCGGACTATATGACGAACAACATCTACGGCACGGTCAGCGACATCGACCGTACGCCCATCCGCTCCAGCGACGGCGGCGTGATGTACAACGTCGAAATCACGCTCGACAACCCGGGCGCGATTGCGGGCGGGATGAACTTTACCGCGACAATCAACGGCATTTTGTCCGCAGCGGCCGGCACGTCGGAGGCGGCGGACTCGGAGCAGCTTTTCACAAAGGCGAGCGGTAAGGTCGTGGCCGTATATCATACGAACGGCGACAAGGTAAACGCCGGCGATACCATTATTGAAATATCGAACAGCGCCACGCTCGACAGCATAGACCAAAGCAACATCGAGTACGACGACTTGCAGCTTTCGCTGCAGTCGCAGTATGACGAGCTGGAAGACTATACCATAAAATCCCCGATCTCCGGAACGGTGATCAAAAAGGAATACAAGGCGGGCGACACCATTGGCAACAGCGCGCAGTCGATCGTACTCGCAACCGTTGCAGATATGTCGAAGATGAAGTTTACAATGGACGTCGACGAGCTTGATATTTCAAAAATACAGGTTGGGCAGCCGGTCGACGTTGTGGCGGACGCACTGGAAGATCAGATTTTTGTCGGCACGATTACGCAGATTATCCAGGAGGGCGAGTCGGCAAACGGCGTCACCACCTATCCGGTCGAGGTCGTAATCGACACGCCGGGCGACCTGATGATCGGGATGAACGTCACCGCAACCGTTGTGGTGGAAAGCAAATCCGATGTTTTAAAGGTCCCGATCGAGGCTGTGACCAAGTCGAGCGGCAAGTCCTATGTGCAGGTGCTCAAGGCGGACGCAGCAGCACAAAAAGGCGGCGCGCCCTCTGACGCAGGCGCAGCCCCGGGCGGCGGGCAGGCAGCGGGCTACACCATGGAAGACTTTGAGCAGCGGGAGGTTCAGACCGGCATCAACAGCGAAGACGAGATCGAAATTGTCAGCGGCCTTTCCGAGGGTGAACTCGTATACATTGCGACGGCGACCACGGACGACTCCTCCCTGCAAATGATGATGATGGGCGGCGGCATGAGCGGCGGTGGAGCGCCCTCTGACGGCGGCGGAACACCGCCTGCGGGAGGCGGCCCGTCCGGCGGCGGCCCGCAGTGATGCGTCCGGCGTGAAGCGCAAAATCTTTTAGAAAGGAATGGGCGCACCGCAGCCTGTCGTGAAACTATGGAACCATTAATCGAATTTCGGGATATTTATAAAATCTATGAAATGGGCGATACCGAGGTACACGCCGTGGACGGCGTTTCCTTCAAGGTGTATCCCGGCGAGTTTTTATCCATCATCGGCCAGTCGGGCAGCGGCAAATCGACATGTATGAACATCATCGGCTGTCTCGACGTGCCGACAAGCGGGACGTATCTGCTCAACGGCCAGGACGTCAGCAATATGTCCGACGACGAGCAGGCGGAAATCCGCAATGAGATGCTGGGCTTTATCTTTCAGCAGTATAACCTTCTGCCGAAGCTGAACGTCTTAGAAAACGTCAAGCTCCCCCTGCTGTACCGCGGGCTGTCGGAGCATGAACAGAACCAGCGCGCCATGGAGGCGCTCAGGATCGTTGGGCTTGAGTCCAAAAAAGGGAACCTGCCGTCCCAGCTTTCCGGCGGGCAGCAGCAAAGGGTTTCCATTGCGCGCGCGCTGGCGGGCGACCCGTCCGTCATACTGGCCGACGAGCCGACGGGCGCGCTCGACTCCCGCACCAGTGCGGAAGTGATCGATTTTCTGACCGAGCTGAACCGTGCCGGGAACACGATTGTGCTGATTACGCACGACAACATGATCGCCTCGAAAACAAAGCGCGTCATCCGGATCCAGGACGGGAAGATCATCTACGACGGCCCGGCGCTCGGAGACGAGATCATCAAGCTGACGCTTGAAATGGCGGCAAAGCGGGGTGTTGAATCATGATGGGGCTTATC
>DVOF01000135.1 GCA_018713805.1 Candidatus Aphodoplasma excrementigallinarum
GTCGGCAGCGTCAGATGTGTATAAGAGACAGTCATTATATAGAGGATAAAAAGTTTAAAACGACGGCGCTGGGCGTATACATCCACCGTCCGCTGTGTGCGGCGGAAGCCTCGCTGAATGCGCTTTTGCCCATGGTGCTGCGGCGCGGCAGCGAACAGTATGCGACCTTTTCCGAGATCGAAACGCGCCTGAGCGATTTGTGCGGCGCGTCGCTCGACACCGGCGTGGCAAAAAAGGGAGAGGACGAAATCCTCTGCTTTAATATTTCTACAATATCTGATAAGTATTATGCCGGAAACGACAATATCTTGTTGTCGTGTGCGGAATTGCTTTTTGACCTGCTGCTGCACCCGAAGACGGAGGGCGGCGCGTTCGTCCCGGGCTATGTAGAGAGCGAGAAAGACAACCTGTGCGAGATGATTGACGCGCTGGTCAACGATAAGCAGTCCTATGCGCTCTGGCGTTTGTACGAGGTGATGTGCGCCGGGGAAGCCTACGGCGTACACGAGTACGGCTCGCGTGCCGACGTGGAGAAAATCACGCCGGAGAGCCTGTGGGCGCATTATCAAAATTTGTTGAAAACAAGCCGAATCGATATTTTCCTATGCGGAAACGCTGATATTGAAGCGTTTGCGGCGTGTGCGCAGCAGGCGTTTGCCGGTGTGGAATCCTCTGCGGCGGCATATCCGCAGACGCAGCAGGTGCGCCGCGTGGGGCAGGAGAAAAAGGTGGTCGATACGTTCGACACAGCGCAGGCCAAGCTTTCGCTCGGGCTCCGGGTGACGCAGGAGGTCCCCTATGCGGATTTGCTGGTGGCGAACTCCATCTGGGGCAGCGGGCCGCACTCGAAGCTGTTTAACAATGTGCGGGAGAAGCTGAGCCTTGCTTATTATGCGTTTTCCAGGCTGGAGCGGTACAAGGGCACGGTTCTGGTTGGCATGGGCATCGAGCCGCAGAACTACCAGAAGGCGCTTGATGAAACGCTGCTGCAACTGCAAAACGTGCAGGAAGGGCAGATTTCGGACAGCGAGTTTACGTCGGCGAAAGCGTTTCTGATCAACATGCTGCAAAGCCAGAAAGACAGCCAATACAAGATGATTGACTTTTTCCTCGGCGCGCTGATTGCCGGCGTCGATGACGATATCGATACATTATGCGAAAAGGTGCAGGCTGTTACAGCAGAGGGCGCGGCGGCGGCAGCGCGCGCGCTTGCGCTCGATACGATTTATTTCTTGACGAGCCGTGACGGCGCGGCGGTTTGAGGCACAGCGGAAGAGAAAGGACAGGGAACCGAATGATAGATTTTACCGAAAGAACGGATACGCTACTGGAGGAAACGCGCTACTTTGGCGTACATGAGAGCGGCGTGCAGGTGTATGTGGTGCCGAAAAAGGGCTACCGGAAGTGCCATGCCATGTTTGCAACGCGGTACGGCAGTCTGGAGAGCGAGTTTATGAAGGGCGATAAGAAGGTGCGGATACCGGACGGCACGGCGCATTTTCTTGAGCATAAGCTTTTTGAGGAGCCGGACGGGAATGTGTTTGACAAGTTTTCCGTGTTAGGCGCGAGCGCGAACGCATTCACCAACTTTACGGCGACGGCGTATCATTTCAGCGCGACGTCGAACTTCTATGAGAGCCTTGCCACGCTGATTAAATTTGTGCAGAATCCGTATTTCACAAAGGAGAGCATTGACAAGGAGCAGGGCATTATCGGCCAGGAGATTAAAATGTATGACGACGACCCGAACTGGCGTGTGTATTTTAACGTGCTGGGGTGCCTGTACAACGACTGCTATGTGAAGTACGACATTGCAGGCACGGTGGAGAGTATCAGCGAAATCGACAAGGATATCCTCTACGATATCTACTCGGTGTTCTACCACCCGTCGAACATGGTGCTCTATATCGTCGGTGATGTGGATTTGGAGAAGGTGAACGCTGTCGTTTGCGGCAGCCTCAAGCAGGCCAAGCCGCTCAGCGAGCCAATCAAGCGCCTTTATCCGAAGGAGGCGGAGCAGATTGCGAAGGATTACGTATGCCAGAAGCTGGACGTGGCGGTTCCGCTGTTCACGCTTGCGTTTAAAGATACGGACATCGCGCTGCGCGGCGACGCGCTTTTGAAAAAGGAAATCGAGATGAAGATTCTGCTCGAGGTTTTGTTCTCGAAAAGCTCCGCGATTTATAAAACGCTCTACGAAAAGGGACTTATCAACGACAGCTTTGGCGCAGACTATGAGTGCCACGAGGAGTATGCGTTTGCGTGTCTGATAGGCGAGTCAAAAGACCCGCATGCGGTGCGTGACATCGTGTGGGACATGCTCCAAAAGCAGGCGGTCACGGCAGAGGAATACGAGCGGGCGAGAAAGGTCGTATGGGGCAACTATGTGCGGCTGTTCAATTCGACGGAAGCGATCGGCTACAATTTTGTTTTGCACCATCTGACCGGTATCGACTATTTCAATTTCAGGCAGGTATATGACGCGGTGACGCTCGACGATGTACGTGCGCGCAAAGCAAGTGGGTTCGATGTGAAAAAGAGCGCGCTGTCCGTCGTTTCCGGCGAACAGGCCTGATAGAAGGGGCGTAGATAAATGGATGTCAATGTGATTTCATTTCCGAACCTGAACCTGCATTTGACGGTGAACCGGGTGGCGTTTACGCTGTTCGGCAAGCCGGTGTACTGGTACGGGATTATTATAGCAGTTGGGTTTGTTCTGGGCGTGCTGTATGCGTTTTGGCGCGCCCGCAAGGAGGGGCTCCCCTCGGACACGGTGTTCGACCTCGTGCTGTGGGGGCTTCCTACCTGTATCATCTGTGCGCGGATTTTCTATGTGATCGGCGACCCGAGCGTTCTTGCCGGCGGCTTTTGGAAGATCATTGCCGTATGGGAAGGCGGCATCGCCATCTATGGGGCAATGATCGGTGCGGTGATTGTCGGCGTTACATACTGTAAGGTAAAAAAGCTCAACATGGGGAC
>DVOF01000136.1 GCA_018713805.1 Candidatus Aphodoplasma excrementigallinarum
GTACTGAACCCGTCGCTGCGCGTATTTGACATCATTATGGAGACCAAATACGGCACGACCTACAACGCCTATTTTGTACAGGGTGGTGAAAAGAGCGCGCTCGTTGAAACCGTCCATGCAAAGTATTTTGACGAATACATCGAAAACATCGCTTCCATCACCGATGTATCGAAGATCGACTATTTGATTTTAAACCATACCGAGCCGGACCATACCGGCAGCGTGGAGCGTCTGCTTGCGCTGAACCCGAATATCGAGGTTATTGCAACCGCCGCTGGCATGAAATATGTAAGCGCAATTGCAAACCGGGAAATCAAGGCAAAAATCGTCAAACAGGGCGACACGCTCGACCTGGGCGGGAAAACGCTTACGTTTATCCCCTCTCCGTTTTTACACTGGCCGGACTCGATGTTTACGTATCTGCCGGAGGACAAGGTCCTGTTCTCGTGCGACATGTTCGGCTGCCACTACTGCGAGCCGCGCATGTTTGACACGCTTGTGGCAGACAAAGAAGCGTATGACGATGCGTTCCTCTACTACTATACCGCGATCTTTTCGCCGTTCAAGCCGCACGTGCTCGCCGGCATCGAAAAGGTAGAGGGGCTGGAGAAGGATTTCATCTGCACAAGCCACGGCCCCGTGCTGACGAAGGCGACCATGGACAGCGTGATTGGCAAGTATAAGGCGTGGTCCACGCCCGCTACAAAGGAGAAAAAGAGCGCGGCAATCCTGTATGTTTCGGCATACGGTTACACGCGTGAGCTGGCGCAAAAAGCATACGAAATTGCCTGCGAGCTGGGGTTTGACGCGCAGATCCGCGATATCATCAAGCAGGACGCAGCAGAAAGCGCCGCGCTTGCCAACGAAAGCGACATCCTGCTGTTTGGCTCGCCGACAATCAACCGCGACGCATTAAAGCCCGTATGGGACACAATCAGCTCAATCGACGCGGTCAACTGCATGAAAAAGCCCGCCCTTGTATTCGGCTCCTACGGTTGGAGCGGGGAGGCGGTCGGCGCGCTGAAGACGCGTCTGGAAGGGTTAAAGTTCAACGTATACGGCGACGGCTTCCGGGTAAACTTCAAGCCGTCGGACAAGGATATGCAGGACTTTGAAGCCTATGTGCGCGAGTTTTTCGCACAGGTTTAATTTCATTTCATAAAAAAGGCAGGCGGGCCGCCTGCCTTTTTATTTTATCAGTAATTCTCACAGTTCGTCCAAACTCTTGAACGTATACCCCGCCGCCTTTGCGTCGGTAATGATCTGTTCAAGCGCGTCCGCATTGTCCTTCGATACCGCGTGCAGCAGGAGGATTGCGCCATCGTGCAGGTATGGCATCACATGGTCGTAGGCATACTGCGCGCCGTTGACCTTATCCTTTTCCCAATCTGCATACGCAAAGCTCCAAAACACGCTCTTATAGCCCAAATCTTTGCTGACTGCGAGCGTCTTTTCGCTGAACTCGCCCTTTGGCGGGCGCAGATAGCGCATATGCTGCCCCGTCAGCGCAAAAAACTGCTCATCCAGGCCGGTGATTTCCTTCGCGAGCGTCGTCACGTCGGGCACCTCCGGCATGGAGGGGTGGTTCTGTGTATGGTTGCCGACGATATGCCCCTCGTCCACCATACGCTTGACCAGCTCCGCCTCATTTTTAAGATAATCCCCCGTAATGAAAAACGCCGCCGGCGTCTGCGTTTTTTTCAGCACGTCGAGGATTTGCCCGGTGTAGCCGTTCTCATACCCTTCGTCAAATGTCAGGTACAAATTCTTCCCGCCGCTTTTCGACAGGTACACCCCGTCAAATTCGCTGAGCGTTTTTGTAATGGACTCCGGCACCTCCGGCTTTTCGCCTTTTACTTTTTTTAGGCCCCAGGCAATCTTGTCGTTGCTCAGCTGGGAATAGATTTCCGCCGGGTACAGCGTCGGCTCCGGCGCCTGCGCCTCCGTACTGACCGAGGAGGCATTCTCCGGCTCCGGTTCCCCCTTACAGCCCGTCAGGCACGAAATAAGCAAAAAACATGCGATAATCCCTGCAAAATACCGTTTCATTGTAACCCCTCCGTATCCATTCGCTTCCTGCGCCGATACCGGCGCAATTCATATATATGCGAATCCATACGGTTTTATGGCAGAAAAAAAGCGGGGCATGCCCGCTAATTTTTTGTATCGATTTGTATATAGCAGTGTCCGCTGCTGTCGTCCTCTTTTGTGATGCTGCCCGTCTCCTGCAGTCCATCCAGCGAGCGCAGCGCCGTCAGGCACGACTCGAAATTGACGTCAAGCACCCTCGCCTCGATCCGGCCCTCAGACTCCGTCACAGAACCAAAGCTGCCGAGCAGTGCCACGACCTGATCGTACAGCGCAGCATCCTTGAGCTTAAAGCTTGCAACTGTTGTAACACTTGCATTCGGCTCGACCGAGAACGCATTCGGGTCGCCTCCGCCAGTAGCCGCCACGTCCGGCTCCCCGCCGCCCGTGTTATTTGCTCCCGGCCGGGGGATACCAACATCCGGCGTTGCCGTCGCTGCCGGAACCTCCTTCACAGTCCCTCTCGGCTCCTCCGTGTTCGGAGCTGTCGTCTCTGCAGGCGGCTCAATCGGCATAGGCGAAGTAGTCGTCTGTGCCGCAGACGGCACTTCCGGTACCGCTGATTCCTGCTGCGGCTCCTGCTGTATATTCGTATCCGCGCCCGTATCGCCCTGCGCTATTTTGGGCGCAGAGGGTACATCGGACGGTTGCTGCCCCGCATCTGTTGCACCGTCAGTTGGCGCTGCGATAGATGTATTTTCCTCCGGCTGTGCCGGAATGATTTCCACATCAGAAGGCGGCAAATCCGTTCCTGCCGCCGGGGACGAAACCGGCCCCGTCACAGGCGGCTGAACCGAATTGTTGCTTACTGCCGCATAAATCCCAATTGTAAGTACAAGGCACGCCGCAATCGTCGCGTAGGTACGCATGTCCTTCCACATTGTCCTCCAGCCAAGCGGACGATTCTTTTTCGCCTCGGCCTCCAGCCGCTCGTGCAGGCTGCTGCAGAAGGCCTTATCCGCCTCCGGGAACGTCAGCGTATGGAACGCCGCGCTCAGAGACTTGAGTTGCTTTAACTCCTCCCGGCACGATTCGCATGATGCAAGATGCTCCGCTACCTGCTGCTGCGCGGCAACGCCAAGCTCGCCGTCATAGTAGGCCGATAACAGATTTTTTACTTCTTCACAGGTAAGCATAGGCATCCTCCTTTCTTCGTCTCAACTACATAGACGCAAAACCGTTCAAAAAAGTTCCCGGTATTTTGCAAGTTTTTCTCGCAGCTGGGCGCGCGCCCGGCTGATACGCGACTTCACCGTCCCAAGCGAGCAGCCCGTCGCCTTTGCAATCTCATTGTAGTCCATGCCCTCGATCTCCCGCAGGACGATAGCAGTCCGGTATTCCGTATCAAGCTCGCCAATCGCCGTCTCGATTGCCCGGCGAAAAAACGCCTGCTGCGCCGCCTCCTCCGGGTCGGCAGAACGGTCCGCAACGTCGATCTGCGCGCCGTTCCCGTCGCCGTCCTCCTCCGCCGTCAGGCTCACCGTCGCGGCGCGGCGTTTCCGCCTGCGCAGCTCGTCGAGGCATACGTTCGTCGCAATCCGGAACAGCCACGTTTTAAAGGAGGACTGCCGGTTAAAGCCCGAAATCGCATGAAAGGCCTTGATAAAGGTTTCCTGCGCCATGTCGAGCGCGTCCTCGCGGTTTAAAAACATCGAGTACGCATGGTTGATGATCGCCTGCTGATATTGCGCAATCAACTCCTCAAAGGCATGCACATCCCCCTTCGCGCATTTGTCCAAGAGCGCCTGTTCTTCCACCGGCGTCCACCCCCTTCCCTTTCCGGATTACGAGTATGTCAGCGGCTCTCTATATCCGCCCGGTATGCCGCATAATTGCGCTTGAGTTCCTCCACGCTGTCGGAGCCAAACTTCTCGCTCACAGCGCGCGCAAGCTCATACGCCACGACCGCCTCGCACACGACGCCGCATGCGGGAACAGCGCAGATGTCGCTCCGCTCCACACTCGCCTCGACCGGCTTTTTATCGCGTAAATCCACGCTGCCAAGCGGCTTGTACAGCGTCGGGATTGGCTTCATCGCCGCGCGGACCACGATTGGCTCGCCGTTCGACATGCCGCCCTCAATCCCGCCGGCGCGGTTCGTCGCCCGCGCAAATCCTCCCTGATACGAGATTGAATCGTGTACCTGCGAGCCCATGCGCGCCGCCGCCTCAAACCCGAGGCCAACCTCCACGCCCTTGATCGCCTGTACGCTCATCAGCGCCCCGGCCAGCAACGCGTCGAGCTTCCGGTCGTATTGCACATAGCTCCCAAGCCCTGGCACAACGCCGCGCGCCACGACCTCCACAACGCCGCCGAGCGACTCGCCCGCCTCACGCGCCGTATCAATCAGCCGCTTTGCCTCCTGTGTGGCCTGCCCGTCATACATGCGCAGCTCCGACGCCGCCACCCGCTCAATGACATCGTCGTCCCTTACCAGGGACGTATCCTCCACAGAGCCGATACGCACCGTCCTGCTCCACGTTTCGATCCCCAGCTCGGACAGAAGCTGCTGCGCAACCGCGCCGACCGCGGTGCGGATTGCCGTTTCCCGCGCACTGGCACGCTCGAGCACATTGCGCATATCGCCGTGACGGTACTTGAGCGCGCCGGTCAGGTCGGCGTGACCCGGACGCGGCACGTATACGGCGCGCCTGCCGTTCGACTCCTCCGTCCCCATCGTATCCTTCCAGTTTTCAAAGTCCCGGTTTCGAATCAGCAAGGTAACCGGGCTGCCAAGCGTTTTCCCGCCGCGCACGCCGGTCAGGATCTCGACCCGGTCGGTCTCGATCTTCATCCTGCCGCCGCGCCCATAACCGCCCTGGCGCAGGGCAAGGCGCGCGTTAATCTTCTCAATATCCAGCGCAAGGTTCGACGGAAGGCCCTCAATAATCGCTGCCAGGCACTTCCCATGCGTCTCCCCTGCATCTAAAAACCTCAGCATAATCCGATACTCCTTTGCCGCAATATGCGTCCATTGTATCACGAATCAGCGTTTTTCGCAATACGCATTTGCATTTTCATACAAAAAGCCGCTCCCGCAAAGGCAGGAGCAGCCTATGCCGGCCCGGTTACCGGCTGACCCTCGGATTGATAGACGCAATTTCTTTTACGATTTCCTGAATACACGAATCCCAAAAATCCCAAGTGTGCGCGCCAGGGCCTTCCCAGTATGTATAATCGAAGCCGAGCGCCTCCACATGCTTCTTCGCACGCTGGTTCGACTCGTACAGAAAGTCCTCCGTCCCGCAGAACTGGCGCAGAATGGGCTTCGGCCCACTTGCGGCAACCTTGTCCGCAAGGAAAAACAAATCGCTTTCGCTTCCGTATAAGGCGCCTTCCGGCCCAAACGCATTGATAATGTCGCGCATAAAATCGGGCGAAATATCAGGGTCATTGCGCCGCTGTTCGCACTCGCCTGCAATGTCGAGCACGCCGGACATGCTCGCCGCGTAGCAATACTGCTCCGGACGCGCAAGCGCAAGCCGCCATGCGCCGTAACCGCCCATGGAAAGCCCCGCTACAAACGTATCCTCCCGCGCGGAGGATACGTGGAACATAGCGCTTACCAGCTCCGGCAACTCCTGCGTGCAGAAGTCAAAATACCGGTACCCAATCTCCGTATTCGTATAAAACCCGTTATGGACCGTCGGCATGACCACCGCCAGATTCAAATCGCGCACATAACGTTCCAGCCCGGTAAACCGGCTCCACGCCGCATGGTCGTCCGTATGGCCGTGCAGCAGATAGAGCACCGGCGCCGCCGCGCGGCTTTGCCGCACATTGTCCTGCGGCAAAAGCACATTCATATTCGTTTTCATCCCTAAAATGTCTGAAGAAATCCCACATTGTAAAAACGCCAAAACATTCCACTCCCATAAAAATATGCTGCCCTGCGGCAGCATATCAAATTTTTATCGTTTATATCCGCCGCTCAGTTTGGAGTCCGAGCTGCGCCGAAGCGACGACATGCGCTCCTCGCTGTCGGATTTAAACTTGCTCATCTTATCCTCAAAAGACATATCGCTGCCCTGGTTCCGGCTGCTCTGCCAATCAATGTCCGCCGGGCGGATCGGGCCGCGCGGCTGCTTGGGCGCCTCCCGCTTCGGCGCGCGCTCGCGCTTCTCCTCCGGCTGCGCCTTTTTGATGGAAAGGCTGATCTTCCCCTTTTCATCGACGTTGATAACCTTGACCCGAACGGTCTGATTCTCCTTCAGGTAGTCGGACACGTTCTGCACGTATGCCGCAGCAACCTCCGAAATATGCACCAGGCCGGTCTGCCCCTCCGGGAGCGACACGAACGCCCCGAACGGCACAATGTTTACTACCTTCCCCTCCAGTATTTTCCCCACTTCAACTGACATAAAAAAACTTTGCCTCCCTCAATCCTCTGACGTTGTCCAAGCCCGCATAGCGCCGGCCCGTTAATTCCCCGATACATCTATAAACACTCTTTCATTTTCTTCGACTAGGCCAAGCCTTTCCCTTGCCAGTTGTTTTTGGTATTCCTCTGTTTCATAAAGCGCCTTAAGCTCTTCATAATGCGCCTTTTCCTGCTCCTGCTGTTCGATCTGCCCGTTTAGTTCGCTAATCTTATTATCATATTCGCTCAAAAGCGGCTGCTGGGAGATAAACCGCACCGCGGCAAACACAAAAAACGCAAGCAAAGCAAGCCGCAGAACCAGCCGAGCGCTTTTTTTGCGTTTTTTTTGTCTTGTTTTTTTAATCTCCTCTCGACTCATAGCATAGCCCTTCCGCATCTATGACTTCTTCCGTACCAGCCATAACCTCCGGAACCCGCCTGCTAACCCACAAGCAAGCCCGGCAGACCGTTTTCCACCCTTTTTCACAATCCGTATGATC
>DVOF01000137.1 GCA_018713805.1 Candidatus Aphodoplasma excrementigallinarum
GCCTTCGATGAGCAATAATCTTGATATCTGGTATGATAAAAACGCATTTCAGACCTATTCCAATGATCTGGTTAATGTGGTTTTACATCAGGACTACACGTCGAATACACATAAGCACGAGTTCTATGAAATCAATATCATCGCCTCCGGCAGCGGCACACATATTTTGGACGGCGTTTCGTATGTCTGTCAAAAGGGGGATGTTTTCGTCGTTCCGCCCTTTGTCCCGCATCAATGCATCTCTGACAGCAACCTTAATGTCTACAATGTGATGATCAGTACCTTATGGATCAAAAATTTTACCGAAGAGCTCGACAGCCTAAACGGGTTTTATCCCCTGTTCAGCGTTTTGCCGCTGTTTCGTTCCGACGGGGAGCCTACATGGTTTTTGCATCTTTTGCCAGAGGATTTTGAAGCATTGGACAGCTTGCTTGCGCAGTCGAAAAAAATGTTTCATGCCAAGTCCGCGCAGCCGCCGTTCTGCACCGCATACCGGCAGACGGTGTACAGTTTCCTTTCCGGCAGCGCGCTGTCCATCGTTTCGTATTTATGTTATTGCTATACCCGCTATGAAAAGGACGCCATGCTTGGCCTGGATATGGGCGCAAACGCCTTTGCAAAAAGCCTGCTATATATTTACTCTCACTATAATGAGAAAATTTCTGTCGAAGAACTGGCAAAATATGCGGCCATGTCGTACTCCACCTATAACCGCATTTTCAAGGAAAAGCTCCATTGTTCCCCGCTTTCTTACATCAACCATTACCGGGTGGCAGTGGCAAAACACTATCTGAAGCGGGATGTCCCACTCGCCGACATCGCAAGCCTGACAGGCTTTTTTGACCACTCGCATTTTATCAAAATGTTTACAAAAATAGCAGGCGTTACGCCTGCCGAGTACAAAAAACAGGTAAAAGAAAACGAAGAAAGCCGCCCATAATCACAGGGCGGCTTTCTTTATTACAGCTTTTCCACTTCGTCGAGCCAGATTTTCGCACACGCGTCGCTCGGCATCCGCCAGTCGCCGCGCGGCGACAATGTGACCGTGCCGACCTTCGGCCCGTCCGGTAAACAGGAACGCTTAAACTGCTGGGAGAAAAACCGGCGGTAAAACACCTTCATCCAGCGCAGTATTGTTTCTCTGCCATACTCCCCTGTATAAGCGTATTCGCACAGCCGGAAAATCTTTTCCGGGGAAAAGCCGAACCGGACCATGTAGTAGAGGAAGAAGTCATGCAGGTCATATGGCCCGACGATATCCTCCGTCTTCTGGGAAATCGTGCCGTCCTGCTGCGCCGGCAAAAGCTCCGGGCTCACCGGCGTATCCAAAATATCGCACAGCGCGGTCTTCAGCGTCTCCGACTCCGCCGTATCGGCGGCATAGCGCACAATATGGCGCACGAGTGTTTTCGGCACGGAAGCATTGACGCCGTACATCGACATATGGTCGCCATTGTACGTTGCCCACCCGAGCGCCAGCTCCGACAAATCGCCCGTCCCAATCACGAGCCCGCCATTTTGGTTGGCAACGTCCATCAAAATCTGCGTCCGTTCCCGTGCCTGCGCATTCTCATAAACGACGTCGTAGCAGTCCTCCTGCTGCCCAATATCTTTAAAATGCTGCTTCACCGCGTCGGCAATGTCGATCGTGCGGAGCGTTACGCCCAGCGCCTCGCACAGCAGCTCTGCATTTGACCTCGTCCGTTTCGTCGTCCCAAAGCATGGCATCGTCACCGCAATAATATCTTCCATCGGGCGGCCAAGCTGTTTCATCGCGCGTTCCATAACAAGCAGCGCCAAACAGGAGTCAAGCCCGCCGGAGATACCGACCACAATCGTCTTGCAGCCTGTATGTGCAATCCGCTTTTTCAGCCCCTCACACTGGATTGCCAAAATTTCCTCGCAGCGCTGCGCGCGGCTCGCCGCATTGTCCGGCACAAACGGGCGGCGCGCAACCGGCCGCGTCAGCTTCGTTTCCTGCAAATCCAAATCAAATGGCACGACCTGATACCCTTCCGCCGCACCTGCCGGGAAGGTCGTCGTCCTACGGCGCTCTGACGCGAGCTTTTGTACGTCGATCTCGCTGAAATGGACCCCAGTACCAAACAACTTGCTCTCCTGGAGGAGCGTCCCGTTTTCACAAATCAGGTCATGCCCTGAAAACACGAGGTCAGACGTCGACTCGCCGTACCCGGCGTCTGCGTACACATAGCCGCAGATGAGCCGTGCCGACTGGGAGGAAACGAGCATGCGGCGGTAGTCCGCCTTGCCAATCACCTCGTCGCTTGCCGACAGGTTTGCAATCACCGTCGCGCCGGCGAGCGCATGCGCTGCAGACGGCGGATGCGGCACCCACAAATCCTCACAGATTTCAACCCCGAGCACAAAGTCCGCTGCACTTTCGCAGGCGAAAACAAGCTTTGTCCCAAACGGGACCCGCCGGCCCTGTATCACGATTTCGCCGTTTTCCGCCGGCGCAGACGTAAAATGCCGCTGTTCATAAAACTCGCTGTAGTTCGGAATATTAGTCTTGGGGACAATGCCCAATATCTCTCCGCCGCAGAGCACCGCCGCACAGTTATAAAGCTTTGACCTGTATACAAGCGGCAGCCCGACGACACAGAGCATGGACATGCCTCTGCCTGCTTCCGAGATTTGTAACAGCGCACGTTCCGCCGCCTCGAGCAGCGGCTTCTGCAAGAATAAATCGCCGCATGTATAGCCCGTCACACAAAGCTCCGGAAACACAAGCAGCTTTGCCCC
This sequence comes from Candidatus Aphodoplasma excrementigallinarum, assembly GCA_018713805.1. Lineage (GTDB taxonomy): Bacteria > Bacillota > Clostridia > UBA1381 > UMGS1253 > Aphodoplasma > Aphodoplasma excrementigallinarum. The sequence continues at coordinate 2,764 of DVOF01000137.1, forward strand.
GCCGGCGTAAGCCTCCTGCATCGCCGTCTGGATGGAATCCGCGTTGAAAGCGCAGTCTGCAACGCGGATTTCACACGTTGCCGCCGCAGCTTTTATAAATCCCTGTTTCATATACGCCCCGTCCTTTATCTATCTTTTCTATGTATTCTGCTCATATGCTGTAAATTATACCACTCGCACAGCCTGATTTCAATGTTTTCCATAAAAATAAGCGGGGAAACACGCTTTCCCCGCCTGAATCAGTCTGCATCATTGCCCGACCTTAACCGTCCCGCTGTACACAACGCCGCCCGTCGGGTCAAGCGTTACAATTGAGCCGCACTTTAAAATATCCGTCGCATTGTTTGCCGCATAAATGACCGGAATGTCGAGCGTCAGCCCTACGGTTACGCCATGCGAGGCCGAACTTGCCGCCTCAATCACAAGCCCGGAAGCACGTTTGATAATCGGCAGCAAATCATTATTGGTATCATGAATAACCAATATATCGCCGTCATTGAACTTCTTCGCCGCTTCCTTTGCCGATTTACATACGCATACCGGCGCGGATAGCGGCTTTTGGCCGCTGCCCTTTGCGCGAATCAGGACATGCCCCGCGATTTCAACCTTCAGAATATTTGTCGTGCCCTGGATGCCAAGCGGAAGCCCCGCGCTGATGACGACCATCTCGCCGCTCTTGACATACCCCTGTTCAAGCGCTATGTCAACCGCACGCTCAAACAACTCCCCGCTGTCCTCCATATTTTCGAGGAAAACCGGGATAACGCCCCAGGACAGGCACATAAAGCGCATTGTCTTTTCCCGGGAGGTACACCCGATAATCGGGCATGCCGGACGATATTTCGAGATCATACGCGCCGTCGTGCCGCTGATCGTCAGCGTAATGATCGCCGCCGCGCCGAGGTCGTGCGCCGCGCTGCAGGTCGCATGGCTGATTGCGGTGGTAATGTTGACATTCGCATTATAATCATTTTCGGAAAACCGCTCAATGTAGTTGATATCCTCTTCTGTTCTTTTGGCGATCCGCGCCATAGTCGAAACAGCCTCGACCGGATACTTCCCGACCGCCGTTTCGCCGGAAAGCATGATCGCGCTCGTGCCGTCGTAAATCGCATTTGCAACGTCGGTAATCTCCGCCCGCGTCGGCCGCGGGTTCTGAATCATCGACTCGAGCATCTGCGTCGCCGTAATCGCCGGTTTGCCGGACACCATTGTCTTTTTCACAATCATCTTCTGAAGCGCCGGTATTTCTTCAAAGGGAATCTCCACACCCATGTCGCCGCGCGCAACCATAATGCCGTCGCTTACCTTGATGATTTCGTCGATGTTTTCGATCCCCTCAAAGTTTTCGATCTTGGCAATAATGCGCATATCGCTGCCGTTGTCCTCGAGAATCTTTTTGATCGACAGGATGTCAGATGCGTTCCGGGTAAAGGACGCCGCCACGA
>DVOF01000138.1 GCA_018713805.1 Candidatus Aphodoplasma excrementigallinarum
GCTGCATGCGAATCAATAGCCGTGGGGAAGACGGGGCGCGGGCGTACGTGGAAACGGCGCTGGAGCTTGGGCTTAACTTTTTTGACCACGCCGATATCTATGGCGGCGGCGAGTGCGAAGCAATCTTTTCCCGGGCAATCGGCATGAGCCCGTCGGTGCGGGAAAAGGTCATTTTGCAGTCCAAGTGCGGCATCCGATGCGAGCCGGGCAAGGACACATATTACGACTTTTCCAAGGAGTATATCCTGCGTTCGGTGGATGGGATTTTAAACCGGCTCGGCACAGAGTACCTTGACATTTTGCTTTTGCACCGCCCGGACGCGCTCATGGAGCCGGAGGAGGTAGCGGAGGCGTTCGACGAACTGTTGCGTGCGGGCAAGGTACGCTATTTCGGTGTTTCCAATCAAAAGCCTATGCAGATTGCGCTGCTGCAAAAGTATCTCGGCCAGAAAATCGTAATTAACCAGCTTCAATTTTCCATCACAAACGCAACTATGGTGTCAAACGGCATCAACGTCAATATGGAGAACGAAGCGGCAGTGGACCGCGACGGCAGTGTGCTCGATTACTGCCGCCTTAACGATATTACGATACAGCCGTGGTCGCCGTTCCAGTACGGGTTTTTTGAGGGCGTGTTCCTCGGTAACCCGAAGTTTGAGACGCTCAACCAGGCAATCGGCGCGCTGGCTGAAAAGTACGGCGTGGCCGACTCCGCCATTGCGATTGCGTGGATTCTGCGCCATCCGGCCAACATGCAGCCCGTTATCGGGAGCACAGACCCGGCGCGCGTACGCGCCATTGCAAAGGCGCTCGACATTACGCTCACGCGCGAGGAGTGGTATCAGATTTACCGCGCGGCAGGCAATGTTTTGCCGTAAGGTGTAAAATAGGGAAAATTGGAAACAATGGAGTAAGGAGGAGCCGGCTACAACAGGCGCGGCAAGACCGCGTTTGTGCAATGGCTGTAAGAAATTTGGGATAAGGAAGGAATTTTATATGAAGGAGCGCGAAACCTTTTCGTCCCGGCTCGGATTTATTTTGATTTCGGCTGGCTGTGCGATCGGGCTGGGGAATGTGTGGCGGTTCCCGTACGTGGTTGGCCAGTACGGCGGCGCCATATTTGTGCTGATTTATCTGATCTTTCTGGCGGCGCTTGGCCTGCCGATCATGACGATGGAGTTTTCCGTCGGGCGCGCGAGCGGGAAAAGCATCACCGAAGCGTTTAAAACGCTCGAGCCGAAGGGCAGCAAGTGGCACGTATTCGGTTACTTTGCGTTGGCGGGCAACTATCTTCTCATGATGTTCTACACGACGATCGCAGGGTGGATGCTCGCCTACTGCGTCAAAATGCTGCGCGGCGAGTTTATCCATGCAACGCCGGAAGCAGTCGGCACGACGTTTGCCGCCCTGACTGCCGACCCGGTGCAGATGGTTTTCTGGACGGTGCTCGTCATAGTGCTCTGTTTCGGGGTTTGCTCGCTTGGGTTTAAAAACGGCATAGAAAAAATCACAAAGTGGATGATGGTCTGCCTGCTTATTATCATGCTTGCACTGTGCGTGCGCGCGGTGACGCTGCCCGGCGCGGCGGAGGGCATTTCGTTTTATTTGAAGCCGGATTTGCAAAAGTTTCTCGACGCCGGCGTGGCAAATGTGATTTTTGCTGCGATGGGGCAGGCGTTTTTCACCCTGAGCGTCGGGATCGGCTCTATGGCGGTCTTTGGCAGCTATCAGACAAAGGAGCGCACCCTGCTGGGCGAGGCGGCCTATATTACGGTGCTCGACACCTTTGTCGCCATGGTATCGGGGCTGATCATCTTTCCGGCGTGCTTTGCCTACGGCGTGTCGCCGGACCAGGGGCCAAGCCTGATTTTTGTGACGCTGCCCAACGTGTTTGGCGCCATGCCGTACGGGAATATCTGGGGCGCGCTGTTCTTTGTGTTTATGTCGTTTGCGGCGCTGTCGACAGTCATCGCCATTTTCCAGAACATTATCGCCTATGCGGGCGACAGCTTTGGCTGGAGCAGGAAAAAGTCGGTGCTGATCAATATTGTTTTGGTGATTGTCCTCTCGCTGCCGTGCGTGTTGGGCTTCAATGTGTGGAGCGCGTTTACGCCGCTCGGACCGGGAAGCACGGTCCTCGATTTGGAGGACTTTATCGTCAGCAACAACCTGCTGCCAATCGGCTCGCTGATTTACTGTCTGTTCTGTGTGACGCGGTACGGGTGGGGCTATGATTCGTTTTTAGCCGAGTGCAATACGGGCAAGGGGCTCAAGCTGGCAAGATGGCTCCGGCCATATCTGGCATATGCCCTGCCGGCTGTGATTTTGTATATTTTCATCCAGGGCTACATCGTAAAATTTTTTGTATAAAGGGCAACAAAAAAACGCCGGAACTTCCGGCGTTTTCTGTCTGTCTGCGAAAGCCTTATTTTTGTAGCTCCTTGACGCAGTTGGGGCAAATATTCTTCCCCTTAAATACAAAGATATCCTTTGCGTCGCCGCAGAACGTGCAGCAAGGCTCGTACTTTTTCAGGATAATCGAGTTGTCATCCACATAGATTTCCAGCGCATCTTTTTCCGCGATGTCCAGCGTGCGGCGCAGCTCGATGGGGAGTACGATCCGGCCCAGTTCGTCGACTTTCCTTACAATACCCGTAGATTTCATGTTACAACTCTCCTTTCAGAATGATCGTCCCAGATAATGGGGTGGTTATCCAGGACAGGTTACGCGGCCTTAAACAACCGCCTGTAAGTATAAAAAAGTATTACGCCTTACAACCCTATTGTAACACGGCTTTCCCCTCCCGTCAACACATGTTGACAGAATCAGCCATGTGGAAAAAGCAGGAAATATGTAAAAATGAAATTGTAAAAAAACTCCTTTTTTCACCAGTAAATTGGAAAATTTGCATATTACGGACAAAATAAAAAAATAATGGTTCAAAAAGTACAAATTTTGGTTAAAACGGTACGGAAATTATCGGTTTCACTTGACTTTTTCTCTATATTTGGTACACTATAGGTT
>DVOF01000139.1 GCA_018713805.1 Candidatus Aphodoplasma excrementigallinarum
GTGCCGTTAGGATAAAAAAGCCAATCAACTCCGCCGTGACCATAGCGTGAAATACATAATACGCGGCTTTCTTCCTGCAATCGCGGGAAAATTCCGAATGTTCTTCTTCGTATTTTTCCTTGCACTTTAAATAACGCTTCTTACTGAATCCATCCCGTAGCAGCATAATCGTATATACCAACGCTATGCCGATCAAAGAACCGAAAGAAGTATCCCGGTTAAATACAACGCTCAGTATGATAATCAGGATAAGAAAACTTATCTGAACGATTCGCCAGCGAAGTTCCCTTTTGAACAGCCACATCTTCTTCCCCCCTTTATTTTATCACAGTTCAACCGGGCTGAGCGTTACCTGAAGGTTGAACGAGCCGGATGCGTCCGGGATATGGATTTGAAGCTTTCTGATATTTCCGTTTGCGTTCTGCCCATCTGGGTTCGGCGAGCTTTCCAGCGGCTTGGCCGCCACTGCTTCGAAAGTCCCCTCTCCCTGTGTGATATAGACGTACAGTTTCTTTCCGCTCTGCTCTAGCACCGCGCTTCTGCCGTCGTCTGCAATCTGGATTGTTGCCTTTGTGTGCATAAACCAGTACAGGTCGTTTGTCGTACCAGCCTTAAACTCGAGCGTATCGGTTATGTCGCACCGTCCGGTCAGTTTATCGAGCCGGAGCGACCGCACCGCGCTGTCGGTATACTGCCCGTAAATCGGCTGCATATCGATCTCACCCGCGCCCACGTTATCGCCCGGCGTATAGGAACTGATCGTCGCCGTCGTGTCGAGCGGCTGGTCGGCGGGCTTGGACGGGTCTGTGTTGGGGTTTAAGATGATGGTGTTGTGCCCCTCGCCGCGGTTCCGGTAGTAAATCCACCGTCCGTTTGTCACGTTGCTGTTATTGAAATATCCCGGCAGGTTATAATTGTCGCCGCCGAGGTCGATTGCCCAGCGCACGCCGTTTGCCTCATAGACGAAATTGCCCGCGTCGATGTGGCCATGGTTGATTCCGTTTTTGCCGCCATGCAGCGCCGCAAAGAAGACCTGATCTGTGAAATATTCGTTGCGGAAGGTCATCAGCTCAATGTCGCGGAACGCAAAATCGAGCTGCATATCTTCGAGGGAGCCATCCCCGATCAGGGCAGGGTCGTACCACAACAGGTCGTGGATCGACGGCGTGCGGTTCTGTGTCTGAAGCTGATAGTAGCGGTACTTGGCCGCCGTTGTGTCGCCGAATTGGGCGGCGAGATAGAACAGTTCCGGCGGGGTAAGCGTTCCCTCCGTGGCGTCGTTGAGGTTTACGGTGTTGTTTTGGCCTGTGACGCCGATTGCAAAGTGCGCCGTCTTGTCGATTCCTTCGCTGGAAAGGTAGCCGTAGTCCGTGCCGGTCGCCGTTTGCAACGCGCAAAAGTACATCGACATGTAGCGCACCGTATAGTGCCAATAACCCGGCCCCTCGTACCACGCGCCGTCCGGCGCAAAATGCACGATGCTCCGTTCGATTGCGCGAAGCCCCTGCTCGAGCACATAGCCGCACAGGTCTGCATATTCTTCCTCGTCGCCGAGTGCCAGCGCGCCGAGCGCGACGCCGCCGTTGCACACGAACGACCAGTTGTTGTCTGTCGTCGTCCACCAGTCGTCCACGGTGGCCGTCCCATTAAAGGCCTTTTGCGCCTGTACCAGCCCCATGTTCACCAACGCGTTCACGAGCGTTTCCTTCTGTGCGGCGTTTTCCGGCTGCTGCCAGTAGTCGTAGCACCAGTCGTACGCCAGCGCCGTCCCGCGGATCAACGCCGCTGTGTCGAGGAAGTGCTTTGGGTTCCAATCCGGCCAGTTTGCGCAGTTTTCAATCTCTTTGACGAGCTGTTCCACATAATCTTCCGAGCCTTCTATGCTGTATACAAACGCCAGCTTCATCATCCGGTCCGCGGCCGTTTCCGCCGACTGGAGCCGCAGCTCGTCCGAGTCGTCGTAGGAAGGAAAGCTGGTACTGTTAAGTAGCTTATCCGCATCCTTTTTGACGCTTGCATACCAGGTTCTATACGGCTCCTGCGTTTTGCAGGCCGTCCTTAAAAACGCAAGCTTATCCTGCGTCATCAATAGGCGTGGGTGTGCGTTATTTGGGCTATACTCCTTCAAATCGTGGAGGATTTCCTCTGCAAAGGGCTGTGTGTACTCGCTCTGCGTATAGGTCTTAGCATGCGTTAAAGGCGCTAAGGAATCGTTTCCCTCAAACAGAAGCAGCTTGACATAGTCGCCTTCGTTTAAAGAATCGAGCTCGAACTGCGCGGTCAGCGTAGCGTTTTCACCGGATGCAAGCGTTTTTGGCGCAGAGAAGAAAACCCCGGTCATAGTTCCGGCATTGTCGTATACCGCTGCAGCAAGCCTTACGCTTTGATTCGTCTGGGAAAGGTTCTCTACCGCAGCCGAAGCAGTCAGGCTGCCTGTTTTGAGGCTGTCGAGCTCCCGGGTGTTGCCGTCGATCGTCTTATACAGCGCCTTTCCCGAAATTGCAAACCGGCTGTCAAACGAATCAGACAGGGAAAAATGGATATCATCGAGCGCATACGTCGTAACGGCGCCCGCCCCACCGCTGCCATACTCCTGGAACCGCAGCGAGCAGCTTGTGTAATTATAGTTTTTCAGCTTTTCCGTGTTCGTTTTCACGCCGGTCAATGTCGCCTTGAGCGCGCCATCCCGGTAAATTTTGATGTTGTCCTCTAAAATGTTCATATCTATGGCGATTTCAGTCCATTCGGTGGGCAAAAATGATTCCTTTACGGAACCAGCATATTCCTTCCCGTATGTAATCAAACCGCTTGCATTGTTAAACGAAAGCAGTTCCACTGTGCCATTGCCTGCGTTCGAATTGTCGTCCCGGAACGCAATGCTGATGTTGCCGTTTGCAGAGGTGCTGCGAATTTTAAAGCTGATCTGCGTCCGCAGCGTCACATCATAGGCGGTGCTCGTCTGGATGTAAACGTCGTTTGAACTCTGAGCGGCAAGCACCGTTTTGGACAGCTCCAAATATTGATTGGATGATCCGCCCGCGTTCTCCTGCCCGATTACAATGCTGCCGCCGTCGCTTTCTTTTTCATTGAGGCTAAAGCCCGGCATTGCAGGCGTTTGCCCGGCTATGTAGGACGCGTCCTCAAAGTCGAACCAAAGCTCGTTCACGCCAGCCCCGGATACGCCGGAACAAAGGAGCAGACAGAGCGCAAAAAAGGCAATGCCTGATCCCAAAACTTTTTTTCTCCAGTTTTTCATGGTATCCTCCTTTATCGTTCAACAGGTCTGCTTTATCTGAAAAAATCAGCAGTTTCAACAAAAAAATAACAGGGTATATTTTAATTA
>DVOF01000140.1 GCA_018713805.1 Candidatus Aphodoplasma excrementigallinarum
TGGAGGCATCAAGTATGAAGAAAATCGTGTGTAAAAACTATGATGAATTGTCAAAGTGCGGCGCAGATATCGTCACAGCGCAGATCAAGGCAAAGCCAGACAGCGTGCTGGGCCTTGCAACCGGCTCAACCCCAATTGGCCTGTACAAATATCTGCGCGAAATGCCGCTGGATTTTTCCAACATCTCTGCCTATAATCTGGACGAATACTATCCGATAGAAAAGGCAAACGATCAGAGTTATGCGTATTTCATGAACGATAACCTGTTCCAGTACATAACGGTAAAGAGCAAGGATATCCCGAACGGCGAGGCTCCGGACGCAGAGGCAGAATGCCGCCGCTATGACAAGGCCATCGAGCAGGCAGGCGGGATCGATTTGCAGGTTCTCGGCCTCGGTGTAAACGGGCATATTGGCTTTAACGAGCCGGCCAAGGCACTCAGCGTCGGAACGCATGCCGTAGACCTGACCGAGTCCACAATCGAGGCAAACGCGCGCTTTTTTGCAAACAAGGAGGCTGTGCCGCGCCGTGCGCTGACGCTCGGGTTGGGCGGCATTATGAAAGCAAAGAAGATCCTCGTTCTTGCCAGCGGGAAAAATAAAGCGGATGTGGTGAAAAAAATGTTCTCCGGCGAGGTCACAACAGACGTTCCTGCGTCGCTTTTGCAGCTTCATGGCGACGTGACCGTTATCGTAGATGAAGAAGCAAACGGGGAAGCGTAACAATCAAATTTTATAAAAAACAAAGTACGGATGCCGCGCAAATGCAGCATCCGTACTTTTTCAGTTATAACTCAAATGCAAACGCAGCCGCCCGGTCAATCCAGCGGTATCAGAAGCGTCTGCCCGGCAAGCAGGTCGGCAGATGGCAGGTTGTTGATTGTTTTTATCCGGTAAACCAGCTCCCGTATATCCCCCTGCCCGTCTGTATAATCGCCCGCTATGCTCCAAAGCGTGTCCCCCGGCGCAACGCAAACCACATCCGTTTTATGGCTGATGTCGGCGCTGGTCTGTCCCGGAAGCACAAACGCAAACACAGCAACACTTATAAGTGCAAACAAAAGGATCAGAAAAACAGTAAACCGGAAACGATTCTTTACAACAATTCTTTTCTTTGCCACATTCATATATAACACCCCTCAATTCCCAAAAAGAACCTTTGTTCTGTATAGATTATAACAGAACAAAGGTTCTTTGTCAAGTCAAAAACGAAAATTTGTTCTTTTATTTGTGTGTGGAACAGAAAGGAATATGGTAGGGGGCGCCATGCAGCGAAAAACCCCGGAGGCGATACCCCCGGGGTCTTGTAGATTAAAATTATTTCTTGGTTATAATATAGTCGCCGCTGACAGCCAGGCAGTCCGTCTTTCCATCTGCAAAGCAATACCCCTCCGGCAGGCGTATTACACCAAAAGCCTCTCCCGGAAGCGAAACCGACAGCACAATCTTGTCGGACTCCCGTTTCCAGCACACCTCCATCCTGCCTTTCGGCGCGTCAAAGTATGCCTCTGCATGCTCAAGTGCCGCGACAAAGCACGGAGAAATCTCTACTTCATCCGTATTGCATGTGTTCGGATTCGGTTTTAAACCGGCAATATAGCGGATAAACCATGCGCTGATGTCACCGAAGAAATGATGGTTTTTCGAGTTCTGCTTGCCCTCCGGGCGGAAAAAGTCCTCCCACAGGGCCATTGCGCCGCGTGCGACCCAGTCGCCGTACGACGGCCACTCCGGTCTCGTAATCATTTTCAGCGCAAGGTCGGCATCCCCTCCCTTTGCCAGCACGTGGAACACATATCGCGCCCCAATCATGCCGACATCCATGAAGTCGCCGCCATCATGAATGATTTTTACCAGATTTGCATAGGCCTTTGGCATTTCTGCTTCCGTAAAGATGCCAAACTCGATCGCCAATGTCTGCGAGGTCTGGCAGTTCCCAATCGCCAGCATGGACTCCGTATCGATCAAATGTGTGCGAATCGACGACAAAAGCTGCGCATGCATCTTCTCTGCAAATTCCTTCTGCAGCGTGCGCCCCGTCTTGTCAAAAATCATGACAGCCTTGCGGCACATATCGAGCACAATCGCACTGTCCGTAAACTCCAGCGGCGAAGAAAGCTCCAGCTCATCCTCCTGCTTCACCGGCTGGAGCCAGTCGCCCAGCCCGATAGCAATCAGGCCGCGTTCGTCCATCCGCGTCGTGATATAGTTCAAATACCGGAAGATCATGTCCGCATTCTCGAACAGGATTGCGTCGTCTCCCGTATATTTATATACATAGTATGGGACATTCACAATGACGCTGTCCCACGCGGGGCCGTTGCCCCACGCAAAACCCCAGCCGGACGTCGGTACGATGCCCGGCAGCGCGCCATCCTCCCGCTGCGCCTTGCGGATATTGCGCATCCATTCCCGCAGGCTGTTCTCCGCGTGCAGATTTAAGAGCATATGCTCCGCCGACATCGAGGCGTCGCCAGTCCATCCATTCTTCTCCCGGTGCGGGCAATCCGTCGGGAAATAGTAAAAGTTCGCCAAATCCGACCGGCGGGTAAACAGCTGCAACAGGTTCACCGTTTCGTCTGAGCACGAAAAGCTGCCGCGTTCCTTCAGGTCAGAATTCATCACCAGATACGTCAAGAGGGATTCCGTCGCCTGCGCCTCGTCAATGCCCTCGACCAAAACATAGCGGAAACCATGGTAGGTAAAGGGCGGGACGAAGGTCTCCTCCCCTTCCCCTTTACAAATATACACATCCTTCTGTGCGTATTCAAAATAATACTCAAAACCCGGGCGGTCAAATATAATCGACGAAATGTCCAGCTCTCCGTCCTTTAGCAACTCGCTGTGCCAGAGTGAAATTTTCTGCCCGGCGTTACCCTTCACAGTCAGGCGGCACACGCCCGCCAGATTTGCTCCAAAATCATAAATATAACCCCGGCTGCATTTTGTAATACTGACCGGTTTTCTCTCCTCCGTAACAACGATCGGCTCTGCCGGACACAAAACCGCCTCGCCGCGCGGCTGCTCTGCGTGCAGCGCGTCCGTCCATCCGGTGTCATCAAAGCCCGGTGCGTTCCAGCCTGGCAGCTCCAAGCGCGCATCATAGTGCGTCCCCATCCGGTACTCGTCAAATAAAATCGCACTGTCGTGCGTCCGAAAGCCGTCGTCTGCCTCAAACGATACGGTCTTTCCGCCGCACTCCGCCTCAAACCGCAGCGCAAACCGCAGCGGCCCAATCCAAACCGCCTTTTCAAAGTCCCAGATCGCGCCGCCGAACGGATTGAAAAACCCGTTCCCAAGCACTACGCCGATGACGTTTTCCCCTTCGTTCAGGTAGGGTGCAACATCGTAGCAGTCATAGTAAAGCACGTCGTCCGGGTTGCTGATATACGGCGCGAGCGGCCCCTTTGTGATATTGGCTCCATTTATGTACAGCTCGTAAAACCCGAGCCCACATATCGTCACTTCCGCCCTTTCCACAGCACCGTTGAGCCGGAAGCTTTTCCGGAAGCACGGCGCATTGACATGCTCCTCAAAGGTACACACCTTATCCGTCGCGCGGACAAACTTGTTTGAAAACTGCATCGCTTTCTCCCCCATTTTTCATGTTAGCTGCCCAGCCCGTCAAACAGGCTGGGATACAGCTTTTTATATTGTTTCGTGTATTTTTCTGTATTCTGCACATAGTTCTCGGTTTCCGGGAACGGAATGGCGTCGAGCGTCTCCCCATTGGAGGAATACCGCGAGTCGGAAAGCCATTTATCCACATTGCCGCTCCCTGCGTTATAAGCGCAGAGCGCAAGCGTCTGGTCCCCATCATAAGAATTAAGCAAATGACGCAAATACCAGCACCCAAGTGAAATATTAACCTCCGGGTCACTGAGCTGGTCGGTGGTAAACCCCTCCATCCCCATCTTTCCCGCGACCCATTCCGCCGTCGAATCGGTTAGCTGCATCAGCCCTTTTGCGTCCTTATGCGACTGTGCGTCGCATACAAAGTTACTCTCTGCCTTGATCAGGCCGAGCACCAAATAAGGATCGAGCTCGTTTTTGCGCGCATGCTCGAGCACGGTATGCTCATATGCGACCGGATACAGCACCTTCATGATCCGGTCATAGGCCACCGGGGCCAGAAACGCACATAAAACAATAATTGCCAAAAGGATGAGCCAAACCGTTTTACCTTTCACTCTGTGTGGTACCTCCAATTTCGCTGAGAATATCGTCAAGCAGCGCGTCGAGCGCGACATCTCCGGAATTGTCGATCACAAAGTCCGCATACTGGACATACTTTGCATCCGGTTCCTGCGAATTAATCCGGTTTTTCGCCGCTTCCTCCGTAATGCCGTCGCGCTCCATGATCCGTTTGATCCGGATGTCCTTCTCCGCAATGACGGCAATGACATAATCACACATATCGAGGATACCGCTCTCCTTCAGCACCGCGGCGTCGATAACGGAGATATCGGCCTTGCTCGCCGCAAGCTCCTCCTTCACAATCGCCGTTATATACTTGTGCGTAATGCGGTTGAGCTTTTTAAGCTCTTCCCTGTCGGTAAATACGATAGAAGCAAGCTTCTTGCGGTCAAGCGTACCATCCGGCTGCAAAACGCCCTCGCCGAATTCCTCCACAATTTCGCGGAGTGCAGGCTTCCCCTTCTCCACCACTACACGCCCAATTTTATCCGCATCTATGACCTGAATGCCCTTCTAGCGCATTAAACTTGCAATCGTACTCTTCCCGCTGCCGCTTCCTCCTGTCAAACCAATTACAACCATGTTACTCCCTCCCTGGCCAAATTTCTTCTATAACAAAATTCTCTATTATGCTATTTTGTGTCGTACCAGCTTTTGGCACACTTTTCCTCCGCAACGAGCGCAACGTCGAGCTTTACCACATGTTCCATTTCCTCGCGCAGAAGATGGCGCACGGTTTCCACTTCGTCGTCGTACGCCTCCACGATCAGTTCGTCATGCACCTGCAATATCAGCTTTGAGCGTAGGCCCTCCGCTTTTAAGCGGCGATACACGCGCACCATCGCAAGCTTGATGATGTCGGCCGCGCTGCCCTGAATCGGCGTATTGAGCGCCACACGTTCGCCGAACGCCTTGATATTGTGGTTTGACGCCTTTAATTCCGGGATATAGCGCCGCCGCCCGAATATGGTAGAAACGTAGCCCTTCTCGTACGCCTCGTTTTTGATTTCGTCCATATAGGCCTTCACGCCCTGATAGTGTGCCAGATAGCCGTCGATGTATTTTCTCGCCTCGTAGACGCCGATTCCCAAATCCTTTGCAAGGCTGAACTCGCCAATCCCATATACGATGCCAAAGTTGACCGCTTTTGCGCTGGAACGCTGGGCCGGCGTGACCTCCTCAAGCGGAATCCCCAGTACCTGCGACGCCGTAACCGCATGGATATCCACGCCGTCGGCAAACGCCTGTATCATGGCCTTATCCTGCGCAATGTGCGCCAGAATCCGCAGCTCGATCTGCGAATAGTCCGCGTCGACAAGCATACACCCGTCCTTTGCGACAAACATCTTGCGTATCTCCCGCCCAAGCGGATGGCGGACAGGGATATTCTGCATATTCGGCTCAGTCGAGCTGATACGCCCCGTTACGGTCACCGTCTGGTTAAAGCTTGAGTGAATCCGCCCCGTTTCCGGGTTAATGACCGCGAGCAGCCCGTCGCCATAGGTCGTTTTTATCTTATTAATCAGGCGGTACTCGATCAGCAAGTCAATGATTTCGTGGCTGCCGGACAGCTTTTCCAATACAGCCGCGTCGGTCGAGTAGCCCGTTTTTGTCTTTTTAATTGCCTTGAGCCCTAACTTTTCAAACAGCACCTCGCCGAGTTGCTTCGTCGAGTTGATATTGAACTCGCATCCCGCCAGTTCGTAGATTTTGCCCGTCAGCTCCTCCACGCGCTCGGACAGCGTTTCGTTAAACTCGGCAAGCTTCTCTTTGTCAACCGCAATCCCGGTAATCTGCATATCCGCCAAAACCTGCACAAGCGGAAGCTCAATGCCGTAATACAGGTCGGTCTGCCCGTTCTTTTGCAGTTCGCGTTCGATATATTCGCGCAAAAGCGCCATGCAGCGCACTTCCCGTGCGGCAAACTCCGCCGCCGCGCTTTCGTCCATGTCGCAGATACGCGCGCGCGCCTTTCCCTTGCCGAGGAATTCCTCCTCCGTTTGCAGCGCAATCCCCAAATACTCCTGCGCCAGTGCGCCAATCTCGTACCGTGTGCGGGATGGCTCCAAAATATACGCGCCGATTGCCGTGTCGAACGCCAAATTCTCATACGCAATACCAAATTTATGAAGCAGTACAATATCGTCCTTCGCGTCGTGCGCCGTTTTGGGCTTTTCCCTGTCCGCAAACACGGGCGCAAACGCTTCCAAAATCACATGCTCCGGCAAAAACAGCCCCACCGGGACGTAGCAAACGGTATCGCCATGCAGCACAGCCACCGCGTCGAGCGCGCCGCCGCTCTGGTAGATTCGGTATACCAATTTGTCTTCCTGCTGCAAGCTGCGCGCAAGCTCCGTAAGGGCATCCGCGTCGCTTATGACAGTAAATTTGATATCCTGTAATTCGTCCTGCTTTGGCGCAGCCTCTTGCACCGCGTCTTCCAACTCCAGCTTTTTGATAAAGCTGCGGAATGCCAGCTTGTCAAACAATGCGGCCAGCTTTGCGCGGTCGCACGGCCGCCGCACCGCATCTTCAGGCGTAAAGGCCAACGGTACGTTCTTATCAATTGTCGCAAGCGTTTTGCTCATAAAGGCGGAGTCGCGCCCTGCCTCCAACTTCTTGAGCACAGCGCCCTTTGCGCCGCAATGCTCCAAATCACCATAGACCGCCTCAATGCTCTTGCACCGCTGAATCAGCGAGAGCGCCGTCTTCTCCCCAATGCCGGCAACGCCCGGGATATTGTCGGATGTGTCGCCCATTAGCGCCTTCACGTCGATAAACTCTTCCGGCGTAACGCCGTATTTTTGTTCGACTGCCGCTTTGTCGTAGATGTCCGTCGTCGTCTGCCCCTTGCTCGTCGTTGTGAGGTAGATCTTCGTCGTGTCGCTCGCAAGCTGCAAATCGTCCCGGTCGCCGGTCACAATAATACACTCGACGCCTTCCTCGCCGCAGAGGCGCGCCACAGTCCCAATGATATCGTCCGCTTCATACCCCTCCTGTTCCAGGATGGTGATATTCATGGCGGACAAAACTTCCTTCATGATCGGCATCTGCACCGCCAAATCGTCGGGCATGCCCTTCCGGTTCGCCTTATATTCAGTAAACATCTCGTGCCGGAAGGTCGGCGCAGCCAAATCAAAGGCAACGCACAGGTAGTCCGGCTGGATTTCGTCCGTATATTTAAATAAAATATTCAAAAACCCGTAGACCGCATTCGTCGGCGTCCCATCTTTTGTGCTGAGATTACGGACGCCGTAAAACGCGCGGTTGATGATACTGTTTCCATCTATGATAATCAGGCTCTTGCCCATGGTAAGCTTCCCTTCAATTCAAATTGATAGTTTCCTGCTGCCTGTACCCTTATATAGTTTCAGAAAAGAGGAAAAAATTATTCCAATAAAATTTTTATTCCAACGAAAATTCCCAGGCGCAGCCGTCCGCGTTTTCGGTGCAGTCCGGATAACAGCTCAAACACCGGCACCGTATCCGGTCATCGATCGTTTTGGCAAAGCCGCTGTATTCCTCGATCCCGACCTGCTTGCATGGGTGGTACGGCATGCCCTTCCGCCTGCGCGCCGACTGCACCCGGCAGTCAATGTTACGGTAGATCAGCTTATTCCCTTCTAAAACCAACTCATGCTGGTTCAGGTTTCCGTAAAACCTGAGCGGCAGAGCCGCCATAAGCCCTTCCAGCCCGGGATGCTCCGGCAGGTTCAAAAATTGCTTAATGCGTCTTGCCTCGATCACCGTGTAGCGTTTCCACGCTTCTATATCATGATACATCGCCTCATCCATACCATGCTTGGACTCTATAGACTGGAACCACACCCCATCGAGCGCCAGCCAGTTTTTCGAGTAAAGCTCAATCAAGCGAATCAAATCTTCTTTTGTATATTGCTCCAATGCCTCGTTGCCCATCGTGCCACCATACTTTCTAATTCTATCCATATATACTATAATATTAATTTAATTCCGGGCATAAGTCAATACTTTTTCCGCAAATCGAATTGGCTGTACCGCGTCACATATTGCCGCATGTAAACATATTATGTAACGTAAACGGTGCATAAACGCTCTATGTCCCTGCACCGCAAAACGAATATAGTGTTAGAAGGGAGAAAAAATGGCAAACATGGACTTTGATCTGACGGCGTCCACGCCGATGCCGAGAGTAGGCTATACCTATGTTCCCATGCAGGTTATGGGAGCAACGTACGACCCGGAAAAGGGATTGAACCGTGGAACGATCTTCCCGGAACTGGATATCCCTATGGAAAAATACGGGAAGCAGTATTGAGGAGGAAGACTATGGACATGATGAACATGACACAACCGCAAAGCGAGCGGGCAAGGCGGCTGCGCGACATACAAAACTATAATTTTACCGCGTATGACCTCGCCCTGTACTTAAACACACACCCGACGGATAAAAAGGCGCTGGAAATGCACAGCGATATTGTAAAGAAGCTCAACCAGGCAATGAAGGATTTTGAAAAGGATTTTGGACCGCTCACGCACACGGCAAACGACAGCACGGAAAACTGGAAGTGGATGGACGACCCGTGGCCGTGGGAAGCGCAGTAAAGGAGGAAGCATTCGTACATGTGGCAATATCAAAAGTTTCTTGAATTTCCAATCAACATTAAAACGCCGAACCCCAAGCTGGCAAATTTTATCATCAGCCAGTACGGCGGCCCCAACGGCGAGCTTGGCGCGGCGATGCGCTATCTGTCCCAGCGGTTTTCCATGCCGAATGAGGTAACGCGTTCTACCCTAAACGATATAGGTACAGAAGAATTGGCACACCTTGAAATGGTTGGGACGCTCGTCCGCCAGCTTGCTAAAAATGCAACGACCGGCCAGATCGAGAACAGCCCGCTGGCGCAGTATTTCATGGACCACGGCCGCGGCGTATACCCAGCCGATGCCTCCGGCAATCCGTGGAACGCGGCAACAATTGCCGTTTCTTCTGACCCTATTACAGATTTGGTCGAAGACCTCGCAGCAGATGGCACGACCGTGTAAGAACAACCAAACCCGGAAACCCGCATAAACACTGGGTTTTTGGTAGCACAAGCCTTTTCATTGGTACATTCTTACAAGAACAACTTGACCTAAAAACGCATATAAAAAACCATTTTTAGCATTAACAAGCCTG
>DVOF01000141.1 GCA_018713805.1 Candidatus Aphodoplasma excrementigallinarum
GGTCATCATGTATGCCGACCGGGTGACGGACTCCATGCAGCGCGCCATTGATGAAACGAACCGCCGCCGCAAGATTCAGAAGGATTTCAACGACGCGCACGGCATTGTGCCGACCACAATCAAGAAGTCCATCCGCGATGTGATCGAGGCGACGAAACAGGTGGAGGCAGAAGAGGAAAAAACGCCTGCCAAGGCCGACCCGGTGAACGCGGAACTGATGATTCTGAAGCTGACCGACCAGATGAACGAGGCGGCGCGGCGGCTTGACTTTGAGCAGGCTGCAAAGCTGCGCGATAAAATCAAAAAACTGAGAGATGAGGTTTGAGAGATGCTTGAACAAAAAAACAGGGACGCCGTTATCGAGTTTCTGCGCCAGCAGCTCGACCCGGTATTTATCTATTTTGCAGACCATACGGTCACGGAAAATATATTTGATATTGCTTATTACTCTGAGGTGGCAACCGACGAGTATACCACCTGCCTGCTGGAAAATAAAATTTCCGAGCTGTTAGGCGTCGAGGTGGAGCTCAATAACCTGCGCGAATGCGACATGCAGTTTGCCGGGGAGATCATATCGGACGGAAGCGTCGTATACTGCAAAAGCGAGCTGGAAAAAAGCCGGTTTCTAAACGGCCTTGCGCGGGAGTTCGAGTCCATGCGGATTAGCCGTGCTATGCTGATTAACCGGCTCAACGAGTGCGAAAGTATGTATGAACAATAAATTGCAATAAATTGAAAGGAAAATCAAGGGACGATGGCAAAAGACAGTATATTTATAAAAGGCGCCAGGGAACACAACCTGAAAAATATTGATGTGACAATACCGCGCGACAAGCTGGTCGTGCTGACCGGGCTGAGCGGGTCGGGTAAGTCCTCGCTGGCGTTCGATACCATATATGCGGAGGGGCAGCGGCGCTATGTCGAGTCGCTGTCCGCTTATGCGCGCCAGTTTTTGGGCCAGATGGACAAGCCGGACGTCGACTATATCGAGGGGCTGTCCCCGGCGATCAGCATTGACCAGAAAACGACGAGCAAGAACCCGCGCTCCACAGTCGGTACGGTGACGGAGGTGTACGACTATCTGCGTCTGCTTTACGCCCGCATCGGTATCCCGCACTGCTACAAATGCGGCAGGCCGATTGCGCGGCAGAGCATCGACCAGATTATCGACCAGGTGCTGGCGCTCCCGATGGGGAGCAAATTGTTGATTCTTGCTCCGGTCGTGCGCGCGCGCAAGGGCGAACACCAGAAGGTGTTTGACAGTGCGAAAAGGTCCGGCTATGTGCGCGTCCGGGTCGACGGCCTGGTATACGACCTGTCTGAGGTGCCAAAGCTTGAGAAGAATAAAAAGCACAACATCGAGCTTGTGATCGACCGTATGGTCATCCGCGACGATATCCGCAAGCGGCTCGCCGACTCGCTGGAAACGGCTCTCAAGATTGCGGGCGGGCTTGTAATTGTGGACGTGATAGACGGCGAGGAAATGATGTTTTCTCAAAACTATGCCTGCGAGCATTGCGGCGTAAGCATGGAGGAGCTGACCCCGCGTATGTTCTCCTTCAATTCGCCGTTCGGCGCATGCGAGGAGTGCAGCGGCCTGGGCTTTATGATGAAGATCGACCCGGAGCTTGTCGTGCGGGACAAAAATAAAAGTATCAACGAGGGCGCGATCGCCGTGACGGGCTGGATGGCGCCGGGGATTGAGGACAGCATGGCGGCGGCGTATTACCGCGGCCTGTCGGAGCATTACGGGTTTAGCCTCGATACGCCGTATAAGGATTTGCCAGACAAGATTAAGGATATTTTGCTCTACGGGAGCAAGGGGGAAAAGTTCAAGGTCGAGTTTTCCCGCAGCTATGGGCAGAGCACCTATATGACCGACTTTGAAGGGATTGTCAACAATCTGCAGCGGCGGCATAAGGAGACGAATTCGGACTGGATGCGCGCGGAGCTGGAGGGCTATATGAGCAACCATCCGTGCCCGTCGTGCCATGGGATGCGTTTAAAGCCGCAGGTGCTTGCCGTCACCATCGGCGGAAAGAATATCAACGAAGTGACGGATCTCTCTATTGTAAAGGCAATCGAGTTTTTCAAGTCGTTGTCGCTCACGGAAAAGGAACAAACCATCGCAGAGCAGATTCTCAAGGAGATTCTTGAGCGCCTCGGCTTTTTGAAAAACGTCGGGCTGGGATATCTGACGCTGTCACGTTCGGCAGGGACGCTGTCAGGCGGCGAGGCGCAGCGCATCCGTCTGGCGACGCAGATTGGGTCAAGCCTGATGGGCGTATTGTACATTCTCGACGAGCCAAGCATTGGCCTGCATCAGCGTGACAACGAGAAACTGCTCGCCACACTGAAGACGCTGCGCGATTTGGGCAACACGCTGATCGTCGTGGAGCATGACGAGGACACCATGTATGCGGCGGACCATATCATCGACATTGGTCCCGGCGCTGGGATACACGGCGGGTATCTGGTCGCACAGGGCACGGCAGCGGACATCATGAAGGTGGAGGGCTCCGCCACGGGCGATTATATGAGTGGGCGTAAATTTATCCCGATTCCAAAAGAGCGCCGTAAGCCCAATGGGCATTATCTTGAGGTGAAGGGCGCGGCGCAGAACAATTTGAAAAATATCAATGTGAAAATCCCGCTTGGCGTGTTCACATGCGTGACAGGCGTTTCCGGCTCTGGGAAATCCTCGCTTGTCAATGAGATTATCTATAAATATCTTGCGCGCGAGTTAAATGGTGCGCGCTCCAAAAACGGGACGGTTAAGCAAATCAAGGGGCTGGAGTACCTTGACAAGGTAATCGACATCAACCAGTCCCCGATCGGGCGGACGCCGCGCTCTAACCCGGCGACGTATACGGGGCTGTTTTCCGATATACGCGAGCTGTTTGCCAGCACGGTGGAGGCAAAGGTGCGCGGGTACAAGGCCGGGCGTTTCAGCTTCAATGTAAAGGGCGGGCGCTGCGAGGCATGCTGCGGCGACGGTATCATCCAAATCGAGATGCACTTTCTGCCGGATGTCTACGTCCCGTGCGAGGTCTGCAAAGGGAAACGCTACTCCAAAGAGACATTGGAGGTAAAATATAAAGGGAAAAACATCAGCGAGGTCCTTGACATGACGGTGGAGGAGGCGCTAACCTTCTTTGAGAATATCCCGCGTCTGCACCGCAAAATCCAGACGCTTTACGACGTAGGACTCGGCTATATTAAGCTGGGGCAGTCGTCCACCACGCTGTCAGGCGGCGAGGCGCAGCGCGTCAAGCTTGCGACCGAGCTCAGCAAGCGGAGCACGGGCAAGACGATCTATATCCTTGACGAGCCGACGACGGGGCTGCATGTGGCGGACGTACACCGCCTGCTGGACGTGTTGCAGCGACTGGTTGATGCAGGCAACACAGTGCTTGTGATCGAGCATAACCTCGACGTGATTAAAACGGCGGACTATCTGATCGACCTCGGCCCGGAGGGCGGCGACGCCGGCGGTGAGGTACTCTGTGCTGGTACGCCGGAGCAGGTCGCAAAATGCAAGCAGTCGTATACGGGACAATACTTGAAAAAAGTGCTTGAAAAGGAAAAACAGCGGGACAAATAAACCCGCAATAAAAGAAGAACCGCATAAAATATTTTTCGATATTTTACGCGATTCTTCTTTACTTATTGGCGCAAAAGAGGTAAAATAAACTGTAATACGTTTGTCATATTTTAATACATCAGCACAATTTGGGAGGATGGATACATGAGTGAGGCAGTACGCCGTATTTTTGTGGAAAAAAGGGAGGAGTTTGCCGTTGAGGCGCACGGCATGCTGGCCGACCTGCGGGAGAATTTGTCGTTAGGCGGCCTGAAGGGCATAAGGATCATCAACCGTTACGATGTGACCGGGCTCAGCGACAGCGAGTATGCGCAGGCGCGCGGCCTGATTTTTTCTGAGCCTCCGGTGGATATCTGCTATGAGGAAGAAATCGAAATCGAGAAGGATGCGCGCGTATTTGCCATTGAATATCTGCCGGGGCAGTATGACCAGCGCGCGGATTCCGCCGAAGAGTGTATCTCTATTTTGACGCAGAAGGAGCGCCCGACGGTAAAGACGGCAAAGCTCATCGTGCTGTACGGCGCGCTCAGCGACAGTGAATTCGACGCGGTAAAGCACTACATTATCAACCCGGTGGAAATGCGGGAAGCCTCGCTCGAAAAGCCGGACACGCTCGCGCTTGACGCGGCCGTCCCGGAGGATGTGGCGACGATTGACGGGTTTACGTCCATGGACGAGCAGGCGCTGGCGGAAATGATTCAAAGCATGGGCTTTGCCATGGACAAGGATGATTTGCGCTTCTGCCGCGACTATTTCAAAAATACGGAACGACGCGACCCTACGGTGACGGAGCTGCGCATGATTGATACCTATTGGTCCGACCATTGCCGGCATACGACCTTCGGCACGAAAATCAAAGAGGTTACCATTCCGGATGGAAAGTATGCCTCCTGTATCCGCGAGGCGTACCACACATATCTGGATACGAAGCAGGAGCTGTATCCGCAGGGGCGCGATACGACGCTGATGGATATTGCGCTCGCTGCTATGAAAAAGCTGAAAAAGGACGGCGTTCTTACCAAGCTGGACGAGTCGGAGGAAATCAACGCGTGCAGCATTGAGGTAGACGTCGACGTGGACGGCAGGACAGAAAAATGGCTGATAATGTTTAAAAATGAAACGCATAACCACCCGACGGAGATCGAACCCTTCGGCGGCGCGGCAACGTGCCTCGGCGGCGCGATTCGCGACCCGCTTTCCGGGCGTTCCTACGTCTACCAGGCAATGCGCATTACCGGTGCGGGCGACCCGCGCAAAACCATGCAGGAGACGCTTCCTGGCAAGCTGATGCAGAAAAAGATTGTACGCACGGCGGCGGCGGGCTACAGCTCCTACGGGAACCAGATTGGCCTTGCAACCGGACAGGTTGCGGAAATCTACCACGAGGGCTACGTTGCCAAGCATATGGAACTGGGGGCGGTTATTGCGGCGGCCCCGAAGGAAAATGTGATTCGCACGCGTCCGTGCCCCGGCGACGTTGTAATTCTGCTGGGCGGAAAGACGGGGCGCGACGGCTGCGGCGGCGCGACGGGCTCTTCGAAGGCGCACACAACCGAGTCGCTCGAAACGTGCGGCGCGGAGGTGCAAAAGGGTAACCCGCCTGTGGAACGGAAGATTCAGCGCCTGTTCCGCAACGGCGATGTGACGCGGATGATCAAACGCTGCAACGACTTTGGCGCGGGCGGCGTTTCGGTTGCAATTGGTGAGCTTGCGGATGGGCTTGACATTGATCTTGACAAGGTGCCGAAAAAATATGACGGGCTTGATGGGACAGAGCTTGCGATATCCGAGTCGCAGGAGCGCATGGCGGTCGTTGTCAGCCGTTCCGACGCGGCGGCGTTTATTACCCATGCAAAAGAGGAAAACCTCGACGCAGTCATCGTCGCTGTCGTTACGGATAAAAACCGGCTTACCATGACATGGCGCGGGAAAACGATCTGCGATATATCGCGCGATTTTCTCAACACAAACGGCGCGGCGAAAACGACGACGGTTTCTGTGACGCTGCCATCTGAAAAGGAGTCCCCCTTTACACAAAAAGATGACTTTGATTTAAAAGATAAATGGCTCAAAACGCTTTCCTCGCTCAACGTATGCTCGCAAAAGGGGCTGGTTGAGCGGTTTGACAGCACGATTGGCGCGGGCAGCGTGTTGATGCCGTACGGCGGCAAAACACAGCTTACGCCGACGGACGGCATGGTAGCAAAGGTGCCCGTTCTGCATGGAAAGACAAACACCGCGACAGTCATGACGTATGGGTACGACCCGTATCTCTCGTCGTGGTCGCCGTTCCACGGTAGTATTTACGCCGTGGTAGAGTCGGTATCAAAGGCCGTTGCGCTCGGCGCGCGTTATGAGGATATCTATTTGACCTTGCAGGAGTACTTCGAGCGCTTGGGGAGCGACCCGGCGCGGTGGGGCAAACCGTTTGCCGCGCTGCTCGGCGCATTTACCGCACAGAAAGAGCTGGGCATTGCCGCAATCGGAGGGAAGGATTCCATGAGCGGCAGCTTTGAGAAGCTGGATGTGCCGCCGACGCTCGTTTCCTTTGCAGTCAACACAGTTAAGGCGGATACTGTCGTATCGCCGGAGTTTAAAAAGGCTGGGGACGTCGTTGTTTTGGTCAAGGTTAAAAAGGACGAAAACCTGCTTCCGGACTTTGCCGCGCTGCGTGCGCAGTACGAGAAAATATACGAGCTGATTCAAAAGGGATGTGTGCGCGCCAGCAGCGTTGTCAAGGGCGGCGGCCTGTGTGAGGCGGTCAGCAAAATGTGCTTCGGCAACATGCTCGGCTTTGCCTTTGATCAAGGCGTTACGAAGCAGGACCTGTTTGCAAAGGAATACGGCGCAATCGTTTTGGAAACAGACGATCTTTCCGCATTTGACGGATTGGAATATACGTATCTTGGAACCGTAACAGACCACGGCTGTATTGAGGTGTGCGGCGAAAAAATCGGCCTTGCCGACGCAGTATCCGCGTGGGAGAGCACGCTCGAGGGTGTATACCCAACAAAGGCGGAGGGCGCAAAGCCCTGCAAGACGTATTCCTTCGAGCGCAAGAGCGTGCTCGTTGCTAAGAATACCTTTGCAAAGCCGCGCGTATTTATCCCGGTATTCCCGGGCACCAACTGCGAATACGACACTGCGCGCGCCTTTGAGGCGGCTGGGGCGGCTGTTGATGTGCTGCCGTTTATCAACCTTACGCCGGAAGATACGGCGCGCACGCTTGACAATATGGCAAAGGCGGTCAGCCAGGCACAGATCGTCATGCTGCCGGGAGGATTTTCCGGCGGCGACGAGCCGGACGGCTCCGGGAAGTACATTGCGACTGCGTTCCGCAATCCGAAGGTGAGCGACGCGGTCAACGAGCTGCTCACCAACCGCGACGGCCTGATGCTCGGCATCTGCAACGGTTTCCAGGCGCTGATCAAGCTCGGCCTTGTTACGCACGGGCAGATTGTTGACCTTGCCGAGGACGCGCCGACGCTGACGTTTAACAACATCGGCCGCCACGTATCGACGATTGTCACGACGCGGATTGCGTCCAACCGTTCGCCGTGGCTCTACGGCGTCGAGGTGGGCGACTGCCACAGCATTGCCGTATCGCACGGCGAGGGGCGGTTTTATGCAAATGAAGAATGGCTGGCGCGTTTGGTCCAAAACGGGCAGATTGCGACGCAGTATGTAAACCCGGACGGGCAGGCCAGCGCGGATATCCCGTACAACCCGAACGGTTCAGTTGCGGCAATAGAAGGGATTATCAGCCCGGACGGACGTGTCTTCGGCAAGATGGGGCACAGCGAGCGCGCGGGGGAGAATATTTTCTCCAATATCGAAGGCGAAAAAGACCAGAAGCTCTTCGTTTCAGGCGTGAAGTATTTCAAATAGGAGAACGGCATGAAAGAGATTGGTTTGGTGCATGTATACACAGGAGATGGAAAGGGCAAGACGACGGCCGCCTTCGGCCTTGCGCTGCGCGCGTATGAAAACGGGCTGCGCGTATACATCGTGCAGTTTCTAAAAACGTCCCCGAGCGGGGAGGCGGCATTCGTCGAGAGGCTTGGGGATGGGCGGTTTCGCGTATTCCGGTTTGAAAAACCGCATGGCTTTACGTATGACCAAGACGCGGAAGCGGCAAAGGCCCTGCGCGGGGACGTGGAACGGGCATTAGACTTTATCCATACGGTTTTTCAGGAGCGTTCCTGCGATCTGCTTGTGCTCGACGAGATCATATGCGCCTGCCAACTTGGGTTGGTTACCCGCGAGGAGCTTTGCGGCCTGATCGATAATAAACCGCCGGCGTGCGAGCTTGTCCTGACCGGGCGCGGCGCGCCGGAATGGCTGGTTGAGCGGGCAGATTATGTAACCAACATGACGCTTGTGAAGCACCCGTTCCAAACCGGCACGGATGCGCGGAAGGGCATTGAATTTTAATCTCAAGGAAAGGTAATGGATACGGCTATGGGTTTGTTTGGAAGAGGAACGAAAGTGCCCGAAAAGGGCGTTGAAAAGGAAGAACGGCAGAAACACCGCTTTTTTATCTTTTTTGACGTGGTGTTCCGGAAGTTTATGAAGTTTATGCAGCTCAATTTGATGTTTTTGGTGTTTTCGCTTCCGTATTTGCTGCTGCTTTACTGGCTTTCGCCCATCAATGTGACGTCGCTTTCCGGCGTCTCCATGTCGGGTATCGGGGAGTTTGTCCAGAGCTTGCCTTATGAGGATGCGGCAGCGTTTGAACTCGTACTCCGCCTGCTCTTCGCGCTCGGCGTTGTGATTCTCTGGGGTGCCGGGCCGGCGTCGGCGGGCTGTGCTTATGTCATGCGCAATTTTTCCCGTGAAGAGCATGCATGGGTGTTCAGCGACTTCTGGGACAATATGAAAAGCAATTTTAAGCAGAGTATCGTAGTATTGTTGATCGACATTCTGATTCTGTACCTGAGCCTGGTTGCTTTTAACTTTTATTCCCATCAGTACGCCTTGTCGCCGAACAGCATGTTTCTGGTCGCGCAGGGACTGTTGGCCTTTCTGCTGATTTTGTATACCTTTATGCACTACTATATCTATCAGATTATGGTAACGTATAAGGTCAAGCTTAGTGTGCTGTATAAAAACGCGCTGCTGTTTGCAGTGGCGAAGTTCCCGCAGAATATCTTTTTCACGGTTCTTTCGGGCGGGATTCTGCTTGGGCTTTTCGTGCTGCTAAATGTATTTGCGGCTCTGGCATTCGTCATCGTGTTCACGGCGCTGTGCAAATTTATCATTGAATTTTATACGGCTGAGGTCATCCGTAAAAATACGATACAGAAATAATGGAGCAAACAATGAAACGTAGTAGACAAGACGTATTGATTCCACAAGAGCAAATTGAAAAGCAAAAGGAATATATTCAGAAAATCAAAGCACATTATATAGGGCAGGACATACAGCCGCTTGCGTTTCTTGTAACGTACGGCTGTCAGCAAAATGAAAACGACACAGAGCGCCTCCGCGGCATGCTCGCCGAGGCGGGCTTTGGGTTTTGTGACAGCGCAGAGGATGCGGATTTGATCCTTTATAACACCTGCGCCATCCGCGACCATGCGGAGCAAAAGGTGTATGGCAACCTCGGCGCGCTGAAGCGGCTCAAACGCCGCAAACCGGAGCTTATCATCGGCGTATGCGGTTGCATGATGCAGCAAAAACCCGTGGCGGAGCGTATCCGCCAGCGTTACCCCCACGTTGATTTGATTTTCGGCACGCATACGCTCTATCAGCTTCCCGAGCTATTATGGCAGGTGCTCAACACGCATGACCGCTGCGTCCGTCTTTTGGACTCAGACGGCTATATTGCCGAGAATATGCCAATCCGGCGTGTGGGTAGCGTAACGGCTTATGTATCGATCATGTATGGGTGTAATAACTTTTGTTCCTACTGCATTGTGCCGTACGTGCGCGGGCGGGAGCGCAGCCGCGACCCGGAGGCGATTCTGCGTGAAGTGCGCCAGCTTGCGCAGGAAGGGTATAAGGAAGTGATGCTGCTTGGGCAGAATGTCAATTCCTACGGCAAAGACCTTGCAGAGCCGCTCGGCTTTGCAGATTTGTTGGAGCGCGTTTGCGGCGTGGACGGGATTGAGCGGATTCGGTTTATGACGTCGCACCCGAAGGATTTTAATGAAAAGCTGATGGAGACGATGGCTGCTCAGCCGAAGATATGCAACCAGCTCCACCTGCCGGTGCAGGCGGGTTCCAACGCCGTTTTGGAGGCGATGAACCGCCGCTACACGCGGGAGACATATCTTGATAAGGTGGCGAAAATCCGCTCTATGATTCCAGGCCTCACGCTTACAACGGATATTATTGTCGGCTTCCCGACCGAAACGGAGGAAGACTTTGCCCAGACGCTCTCGCTTTTGCAGGAGGTGCGCTTCGATTCAATTTATTCCTTCATCTTCTCTAAGCGCAGCGGAACGCCGGCGGCAAAGCTCGACATGACGCTGTCAGACGAGGTGATTCACGAAAACTTTGACCGGCTGCTTGAGGTGCAAAACGACATCTCGCGCCAGATCAACGATTCCTATATTGGCCGCACCGAGGAGGTTTTGGTCGAGGGGCAGAGCAAAACGGATGCAAACATGGTTTCCGGCCGGACAGAAGGCGGCAAGATCGTCCATATGCAAGGCGGGAGCGAGCGGATTGGGACGCTTGTAAAGGTAAAAATCACCGCGGCAAAGACGTGGTTTTTGACCGGTGAAATCATATAGTATATACAATATGGAGGAATATAAAATGGATATTTTGGAAATGGCAAAAGAGCTGGGCAAGGCGATTGCCGACAGCGAACTGATGGAAGCCGTCAAGAAGGCGGAGGACGTGCAAAATAACGACGAAAAAGCGCAGCAGCTCATCGGCGAATATAATCTGAAGCGGATTCAGCTTATGCAGCGCGCACAGAAGGAAGACGTGACGCAGGAGGAGCTGGAATCAATCCGGACTGAGCTGTCCGACGAATTTGACAAGCTGATGCAGTATGATGTGATTAACCGCTACATTATGGCGAAAAAGGAGCTTGACGCTGTATTAGAACAGGTAAATAACATTATCACGTTTTATGTGACCGGGCAGACGCCGGGCGGGTGCTCCGGCTCATGCTCGAGTTGTTCTGGCTGCCACTAAGCCGGAGGGGACAGATAGGGCAAAGGAGGTATTGACTTGGCTGATATTACGCCAATGATGGAGCAGTACCAGAAGATCAAAAGCCAATACGCGGATTGTATTTTGTTTTTCCGGCTTGGCGACTTTTATGAGATGTTTAACGACGATGCGGTGCTCGCCTCGCGGGAGCTCGAGCTTGTTTTGACCGGGCGGGGCGGCAAAAAGGGCGATGACGGCGTGCGCGAGGGCGGCATGCCGATGTGCGGCGTTCCGTTTCACAGCGCCGACTCCTACATAGCCAAACTGGTCGCAAAGGGGTACAAGGTTGCCATATGCGAGCAGTTAGAGGATCCCGCGCTGACAAAGGGGCTCGTAAAGCGCGACGTAATCAAGATTATCACGCCCGGTACGGTTACGGATACCCGCTCGCTCGACGAAAAGAAAAACAACTTCCTTGCGCTGATTTACTGCGGCAGCGACGCGCAGACATCGCTCGTATTTGCCGACATTTCCACAGGGGAAGTGTTTACGACAAAACTGCGCGGGATTGACGAGGCGGCGGTGCTTGACGAGCTCGCCAGCTTTGACCCGTCGGAGGTTTTGTTCTGCCGCCGGGCAAAGGAAAGCTATGAGCGTGCGGTCAAAGGGCGGTTCGACCTCTATATCGGAAACATTGACGAAGAAT
Organism: Candidatus Aphodoplasma excrementigallinarum; assembly: GCA_018713805.1. Taxonomy (GTDB): domain Bacteria; phylum Bacillota; class Clostridia; order UBA1381; family UMGS1253; genus Aphodoplasma; species Aphodoplasma excrementigallinarum. The sequence continues at coordinate 11,421 of DVOF01000141.1, forward strand.
TTTTCCAGTACGATATGGCAAAAAGCGCAATCCAGGACGAGATGGAAACAGACGACTTTTCGCTCATCGGCCTGCCGGAGGATAAGGATTTGATTTGTGCAGTCGGTGCGGCAATCCTGTATTTGAGCGATACGCAGAAATCGTCCCTGTTCCGTGTGCTGGACATCCGTTATTATGAAACGGAGCAGTATATGGGGATCGACTATAACACGCGCCGGAATCTGGAGCTGACGCAGTCCATGCGCGAAAAGTCCAAAAAAGGGACGCTTTTGTGGGTACTCGACCGGACGAAAACCTCCATGGGCGGGCGGCTGTTGACGCAGTGGATTGAAAAGCCGCTCCTAAGCCCCGCTTCAATCGAGAAGCGGCAGAAGGGCGTGGCGGAACTGAAAGATAATATGATGCTGCGCGAGGAATTGCAGGAGGACTTGGATGGGGTTTACGACATATCGCGCCTGATTGGGCGGATTTCGCTCGGGAGCGCAACCCCGCGCGATATGATCTCCCTGCGGGAATCGCTGCGCGCACTGCCGGCGGTTGAGCTAAAGCTGTCAAAGTGTACAAGCCCTATTTTGCAGGAGCAGCTTGACAATCTCGACCTATTGTCCGACGTGAAGGATTTACTGTATGCCGCCATTGACGACAAAGCGCCCATCAACACGGCAAACGGCGGCGTCATCAAAGACGGCTATAACGCAAATGTGGACGAGTACCGTACCGCACAGCGCGAGGGGAAGACCTGGCTGGCGGACGTACAGCAATACGAACGGGAAAAGACCGGCATCAAAAATCTAAAGGTCGGCTATAACAAAGTGTTCGGCTATTATATCGAGGTCAGCAAGGGGCAGACGGGCTCTGTCCCGGACTATTACGTGCGCAAGCAGACGCTTGTTAACGGCGAACGCTACATAACGCCAAAGCTCAAGGAAATTGAAAATATTATCATTGGCGCGGAGGAGAGGCTCGTCCGTCTGGAGGCGCATTTGTTTGATGAACTGCGGCAGAAAATCTGCGCGCAGATCGAGCGGCTCAAAAAGACGGCGGGTGTGGTTGCCGTTACGGATGTGCTCTGTGCGCTGGCGGAAGCGGCGCAGCAAAACCACTACTGCATGCCGTCTGTCGACGCGTCCGGTGTAATTGAAATCAAGGACGGGCGGCACCCGGTTGTGGAGAAAATGCTGAAAAGCGAGCTGTTTGTCCCAAACGATACGTTTTTAGATTTGGAGGGCGACCGTCTCTGCATCATCACCGGCCCGAACATGGCGGGTAAATCGACCTATATGCGTCAGGTGGCGCTCATTACGCTTATGGCACAGATCGGGAGTTTCGTCCCCGCGTCCTCTGCGCGGATTGGCGTGGTGGACAAGATTTTTACCCGCGTCGGCGCGTCGGACGATTTGTCGACCGGACAGAGTACATTCATGGTGGAGATGAACGAGGTCACAAATATCCTGAAAAATGCGACCAGGAACTCCTTGATCATATTGGATGAGATTGGCCGCGGGACAAGCACCTACGATGGCTTATCGATTGCATGGGCAGTGGCGGAATATATCTGCGATAAGGCGAAAATCGGTGCCAAGACGCTGTTTTCGACGCACTATCACGAACTGACCGAGCTGGAGAGCCGTCTTGAAGGCGTCAAAAATTATTGCAGCGTTGTAAAAAAGCGCGGCGACGACATTACCTTCCTGCGTAAAATCGTAAAGGGCGGTGCGGACGGCAGCTACGGGATTGAGGTGGCTGCGCTGGCGGGCATTCCTGCCGAAGTAACGCACCGCGCAAAGGAAATCTTCCGGATTCTGGAGCAAAACGACGTCAATAAAGGCTCATATCAGCTTGAGGTGCTTGACGCGATGGCGTATGCACCGGCAAGCCTCAGTGAGGAAACCGACAATGAGATTACGCGCGAGTTGAAGAACATGGATGTCACGACTTTTACGCCGATTGAGGCGCTCAATAAGCTCTACGAGCTTGCAAACCGGGCAAAAGAGATGTAAAGCATAATCACTTTACACATTAGAAGGGCGGTGCCTATGGGAAAAATCAATATATTAGACGCTTCGGTCGCGAATATGATTGCCGCCGGGGAAGTGGTGGAGCGTCCGGCCTCCGTCGTCAAAGAGTTGGTCGAAAACGCGCTCGATGCGGGCGCGAGCGAAATCACGATAGAAATCAAAAACGGCGGGATTTCCTATATACGCGTCACAGATAATGGACGCGGCATCGACGCGGGCGACGTCGGGCTCGCCTTTATGCGGCATGCAACGAGCAAGATCCTGGAGGCAAAAGACCTCGAAAAGATTGGGACGCTCGGCTTCCGCGGCGAGGCGCTCTGCTCCATAGCCGCTGTGGCGCGGGTCTCCATGACGACAAAGACGGCGGAGGCAAAGAATGCGGTCCGCGTCTATATTGAGGGCGGCGAGATGGAGGACGTCGGCGAGGCCGGCGCACCGGACGGCACAACGGTGGAGGTCAAAAATTTGTTCTATAACACACCCGCCCGCATGAAATTTTTGAAAAAGGATACGACAGAGGCGGGCTATATCACCGATATTGTAGAAAAGTTTGTGCTGTCGCACCCGGACGTGTCGTTCCGCTTTATCAACAATGGAAAGCAGGTTCTCTTTTCCGCCGGTGACGGCAGCATGGTAAATGCAATCTATACCGTGTACGGCAAGGATTATGCGCGTTCAGTCCTGCCGATCGATTACGGCGACTCCGTGATACGTGCGACGGGGTATATCGGGAAGAGCAATATTAGCCGCCCGAACCGGCGGCAGCAGAGTTTTTTTGTCAACGGCCGCTCCATCCAGAGCAAAACGATGACGGCCGCGCTGGAAGAGGCGTATAAAAACCAAATCATGATTGGCAAATTTCCCTTTGCAGTCATCGATCTGCTGGTGAATCCTGCCTTTGTGGATGTAAACGTGCATCCGCACAAAACCGAGGTCAAGTTTTCCGACGAGCGCAAGGTCTTCGACACGGTGTATTGGGCGGTGAAAAATGCGCTCTATGAAAAACCGATTGTACCACACGTCGAGCTTGCCAAAACCACGCCGAAAAAAGAGGCATATAAAAGCGAAGAATTTACCGCTGAGCGGCGGCCTTACATACAGGTTCCTATACCAGGCCAGACGGAGAAAGCGGCTCCTGCTCCGCGGGTGCAGGAATACCGATATCAAACGCAGCAGGCGGCTGCACCTGTGCAAGAGCCTGCGCAAAAGCAGGTTATTTTAGAGAAAAGTACGGCATTTTTGCAGGAAATGGCAGAAACGCCATATCAGGTTCAAAATGAGCCTGTGCAGCAGCCATCTGAACAGGCAGAGGATACGCCTGCGGCTCCTTCAATAGAGCCGCAGCCCGCTTCTGAAAATATGGATTATAAGATAGTGGGGCAGTTGTTCGACACGTACATTATACTCGAACGCGGCGACGAGGCGCTGCTCATCGACCAGCATGCGGCGCATGAGCGGCTTAATTATGAGCAGCTTCGGCGCGATCTGGCGCAAAATACACCGAGGGTTCAGTCCTTGCTGTCCCCAGTCGTGGTCGATTTATCTGCGCCGGAGTTGTCCTATGTGGCAGAGAACTTGGAGCGCTTTGCAGCACTGGGGTTTGACGCTTCGGAATTTGGGAAAAATGCTGTGCTAATTAACGGCGCGCCGATGGGCATCGCGTATGAGGACATTGGGGATTTGTTTGTCGAGCTGACTGGGCAGATGATGGCGCAGAACAAGCAGATTATCAGCGAAACGTACGAATATGCGCTCTACACCATTGCGTGCAAGGCGGCAATCAAAGCAAACCACCGCCTCAGCGAGGCAGAAATCCACGCGCTGGTCGACGAGGTGTTTGCGCTCGACGGGATTAATACCTGCCCGCATGGACGGCCGATTACGATCTCCCTGACAAAGCGCGAGCTGGAAAAGCAGTTCAAGCGCATTGTGTGACGGGTACGCGGAAAGGAATCACGATGGAAAAGAAACCGCTCATTGTCGTGGCGGGGCCGACCGCCTCCGGTAAAACGCGCCTTGCAGTTGAGATTGCGAAGCGTTACGGCGGGGAAGTTGTTTCCGCCGACAGTATGCAGATTTATAAATATATGGATATCGGCACGGCAAAACCGACGCGGCAGGAGATGGCCGGCGTTCCACACCATATGCTTGACATCGTAAAGCCGGACGAGCCTTTTTCGGTTGCCCAATATGCGCATTTGGCGCGGGAAACGATTGATAGCATTCACGGAAGGGGACGGATTCCGGTTCTGGCCGGCGGGACGGGGCTGTATATCGACCATGTGGTACAGGGTATCCGGCTTGCAGAAATGGAAACGGACTTTTCCCTGCGGAAGCGGTTAAATGATGAGGCAAAGGAAAAAGGCGGCGGCTTCCTTTACGAGAGGCTGCGCCGTGTCGACCCACAGGCGGCAGAGGCGATTCACCCGAACAATATCCGCCGTGTAATCCGCGCATTGGAAGTCTATGAAGCGACAGGGCAAACCTTTACCGAGCAGGTGAAACGCTCAAAGGAGAAGGCGCGCCCCTACAACGATATTATGTTTATGCCAGACTGGGACCGTGCGGCGCTGTATGAGAGAATCGACCGGCGGGTCGATGGTATGATGGAGGATGGGCTGACGGATGAGTTTGCGCAGCTTGTTCATATGGGCTACGGGAAAAAGCTCAACGCTATGCAGGCGATTGGGTACAAGGAATTATACGATTATTATTATGGATTGTGTACGCTAAATGAGGCGGCCGGCCTGATAAAACGGCATTCCCGCCGGTATGCCAAACGACAGCTTACGTGGTTCCGGCGCTATCCGGAGCTGATTCGTCTTGACGCGGCTAATGGTTTGGAAGCGCAATGTTTTGAA
>DVOF01000142.1 GCA_018713805.1 Candidatus Aphodoplasma excrementigallinarum
CTATAGTATATAAATAGGATCTATCAAAAACGGCTGTGCCGTTTATTTGCAGGCAGGGGTGGCGGTACAGCCGCCCCTGTAGGGGTCACACCTGTTCAAACGCGTCTTTCCCAAGACCGCACACAGGGCATACCCAGTCTTCCGGAATGTCCTCGAACGCCGTGCCGGGAGCAATCCCGCCGTCCGGGTCGCCGACCTCCGGGTCATACACGTAACCGCATGCGCTGCACTCGTACTTCTGCATGGCAATTCCTCCTTTAATGTATAGTTTTGGCAAAGCAAGCCAACAGGCTTGCTCCTATTATACCACAGAAATCGAAAAAGAAAACCCCACAATGAAAATTTTGGCGGGTAATCCGGTTTTGCGGCGGGGATTGCGCCTTTACAAATCGTAAATTTTGTGCTATTATATACTTGATTTCGTGTATTATTTGGTTATAATATATGGGAATGCAGCATGTGTAGAGCAACGTAAGTGGTATATAAAATACGGTGGCGCAGTATTCTAGTCAGCTCGGTCTATTCCCAAGACGGGCCTAAAAATCCGTAAAAGGGCATATCGATGAAGTTTCTGGTGCTTGCTTGGAACGCCCAGTTCGGGGCTGGTGCTGGAAGTTAAGGCTTAGGGGCGGTCCGCAACGGCATGCGGGCGCCGAACCCCTTTGCCGCGGAGACCCATGCTTGTGGCTGCCAATGGGTACGGCATAAGCCGTGCCTAAGTGGTTACGACATGGGGGAGAACCTGCATATCGGTGCATTGGCGCTGGGTGCAGCGTAGCCTGCCTTGCGTGGACAGGGCTGGGATAACGGACAAATCGGTACGGGCCGGCCAACCTATGCCGGTTATCGCTGTTTGAAACCCTGTCTGCAAAAGAGGCCAAGAATAGATTTGACTGCCGAGGAAACCTCCTAGACTGTTGCTCTGCTGATTTGCAAGGGATTGAAATGCGGACTAAGTGGCAATCAGGTCATAAATACGGCAACGTATTTGTAGGACGCTTGAAAGGGAAACCGCCGCTTTGGCGACGGGGCGGCAGCGTCCTGGGAAAACCTACCTGACCTTAAGCCGCAAAATTTACTTTGCAGGTTGCCACCGTAGTTTATATGCCACTTACTGTTTTATTTTTGTGATGGATTTGGAGTTGAATATTGTTTGGGAAAACGAAAGGGCCTTTTCAAGGTCAAAGGTTCGGGACAAAATATCAAGGTCAGCCATAAATGGACGGCAAGCGTGACGGTGATGGCGTTTGTGTTCACGGTCGTGCTCAGCGTGGTGACGTCGGGCGCGGAAGGGCTGGGGCTTACGGCCGCGGCGGCCGTGCTGCTGTTGATCGTCCTGCTGGGCATTGGCTTTGACATTGTCGGCGTTGCGGTGTCGACCGCGAGCGAGGAACCGTTCCACGCTATGGCGGCAAAAAAAATCCCCGGTGCGAAGGAAAGCGTCAGAATCATCCGCAGCGCGCAGCAGATATCGAGCCTGTGCAACGACGTGATCGGCGATATCGCCGGCATTATCAGCGGCGCCATGACTGCGGCGATCGTGGCGGGTATCGTCGCGCTCACAGGGTGGGGGACGACGTTTTGGAACCTGCTTTTAGCAGGCGCCGTCGCTGCTTTGATGATTGGCGGTAAGGCGGCGGGAAAAGGCGTCGCGATGAAAAGCAATAACACGATTGTTTTTCTGATTGGACGGCTTGTATATGCTTTGAAGCGTCCTTTTGTAAGGCGCGGTGGCAGCCGCCGCGTACCGCGGGGCAAGAAAAATGGGAAACAGGTGTAATGGGATATGAAAAAGGGTTTGGAACAGATAGAGTCGCCGGCAGACCTGAAGAAAATGAATCGGAGGGAGCTCGACGCGCTTGCGGCGCAGATCCGCCAGTTTTTGATCGAGTCCGTGTCCAAAACCGGGGGGCATCTTGCGTCGAACCTCGGCGTGGTGGAGCTGACGATTGCGTTGCACCGCGTTTTTAACCTGCCGGAGGATAAAATCGTATTTGACGTGGGGCACCAGTCCTACGTACATAAAATCCTGACCGGGCGGATGGGGCAGTTTTCCACCCTGCGGCAGGAGGGCGGCCTTTCCGGCTTCCCAAAGACGAGCGAGAGCGAGTACGACGCGTTCAACACTGGGCACAGCTCGACGTCGATTTCCGCTGCGTTGGGGCTTGCGCGAGCACGCGACCTGAAGGGGCAGTCGTACAAGGTCGTCGCGCTCATTGGCGATGGCGCGCTGACGGGCGGGCTGGCCTATGAAGCGATCAATGACGCGGGCCACGCGGAAAACGACCTGATTGTCGTGCTCAACGACAACGAGATGAGCATTGGCAAAAATGTGGGCGGGATTAGCGAATATTTGTCGCGTATCCGGACAAGGCCGTCGTATTTCAAGCTGAAGTCGGCCACGGAGACCGCGCTGGAAAAGCTGCCGTTCGGCGAGTCGATCGTTGAGTTCCTCCGCCGAATCAAGGACGGGCTCAAGCAGACGTTTATGCAGCAGAATATTTTTGAGGATTTGGGCTTTACCTACCTCGGGCCGGTGGACGGGCATGACATCGGGCGTATGGAGAAAATGTTCGAGCATGCCAAGAACACAAAAGGGCCTGTGCTGGTGCATGTCTGTACGAAAAAGGGGCATGGGTACCAGCCTGCGGAGGCAAAGCCGCAGACGTTCCACGGGATTTCACGCTTTGACATTGCGTCCGGCGAGGTGATTCGCGACAAGGTCACGGCGGACTATTCGGCGATTTTCGGGCGGCACCTTTTGCGGCTGGCAAAAGACAATGAAAAAATCGTGGCGATCAGCCCGGCAATGGCGTCCGGGAGCGGGCTTTTGCCGTTTGCACGCAGCTTTCCAAAGCGGTTTTTCGACGTTGGCATCTGCGAGGCGCATGCGGTAACGAGTGCGGCGGGGCTTGCAATCGGCGGCTTTATCCCGGTGGTGGCGATTTATTCTTCGTTTTTGCAGCGTGCCTATGACCAGATTATTCACGATGTGGCGCTGCAAAACCTGCATGTCGTGTTCTGCATTGACCGCGCCGGCGTTGTTGGCGACGATGGCGAGACGCACCAGGGCGTATTTGATATCGCGTTTATGAGCCAGATTCCGAACATGGCGGTGCTTGCACCGGCGAGCTTTTATGAGCTGGAGCATATGCTCAAGTATGCGGTTTTGAAGCATAAAGGCCCGATCTGTATCCGGTACCCGCGCGGACGCGAGCAGTATAAGGGCACGCAGGTGAAGTTTGTATTTGGAAAAAGCGAGCTTATCAGCGAGGGCGGCGACGTGACGATCGTGGCGGTCGGCAATCTGGTGCGCTATGCGGCGCAGGCTGCGCAGGAGCTTCTCCGGCAGGGCATTTTTGCCGAGGTAGTCAACGTCCGTACGGTCGTCCCGCTCGATAAGGAAACGATCCTGCGCTCCGTGCGCAAAACGGGCGACGTGCTCGTACTTGAGGACGGTGTGGCACGCGGCGGCGTGGGCGACATGGTGGCCCGCTTGTTAATCGAAAACGGCGTTACGGCAAACTTTGAGGGCCGCGGCTACGATGAATTTGTCGCGCAGGCGAAAGTGGCGCGCATCCACGAAAAATACGGGCTTGACACGGCGGCGATTTGTAAATGGGCTGTGCAGGCCGCAGAGAAAAAGCGGGGGTATCAACTTGGCAAAAAAGCGCAGAGCTGATGAAATTTTACTGTCCCGCGCGCTGGCGGGCGACATTGCAGAGGCGCGCGCGCTGATTATGGCGGGCGTGGTGTATATTGGCGAGGTGCGCTGTGATACGCCGGGGCAAATGCTGGCGGAGGATGTACATATCGAGGTACGCGACAAAAACCAGAAATATGTCAGCCGCGGCGGGCTGAAGCTCGAAAAGGCGATTAAGACATTTGGCATCGACCTGCGCGGCGCGGAGGCGATGGACATCGGCGCGTCAACGGGCGGCTTTACGGACTGTATGCTGCAAAACGGCGCGGCAAAGGTGTACAGCGTTGACGTGGGCTACGGCCAGCTCGCGTGGAAGCTGCGCGGCGATACGCGCGTGGTGAATATGGAACGGACGAATATCCGCTTTGTGGAGATAGGGCAGCTGGGCGGCCCGCTCGACTTTGTTTCGGTGGATGTGTCGTTTATCTCACTGAAGCTGATTTTGCCCGTCATGCGGCGGCTTATGAAAGAGACCGGGCAGGCCGCTGTGCTGGTCAAGCCGCAGTTCGAGGCCGAGCGCGGGCAGGTCGGCGACAAGGGCGTTGTGACCGACCGGGCCGTACATCGGGAAGTAATAGAAAACTGTATCGGCTATGCGCTGGAAAACGGGTTCGACGTTTGCGGCCTGACGTATTCGCCGATCAAAGGGCCGGAGGGCAACATCGAATATTTGCTGTACCTGCGCTGCGGCGGTGGGAATTTGGGCGTTACGCCGGGGGAAATCGACGCTGCGGTGGAGGATTCGCATAGGGCGGCTTTGGCGCGGCATTGAGATAGGCTTTTGGAACGGATAAGTGGTGATGATATGTATGCAAAGGATATAGAGCCGAAGTGCGCGCTGTGCCAGCATGGGGAGCCGATCCCCGACACGCTGGACATGCTCTGCAAAAAGTATGGCGTGGTGCCGTACAACCATTCCTGTAAAAAATTTAAATACGATATTTTCAAAAAGAAAGTGCGCCGCCGCGCGCCGGTCGATACCGGCTATAGTGCGGAGGACTTTTCGATTGACTGAAATAAAGCAGGCCGTTTCAGGCCTGCTTTTCGTTTAGTCCGACTATCTCTTTAATCACCTCGCCCGCCAAAAGCAGCCCCGCCGCAGACGGCACAAAGGACACGCTGCCCGGCGTCTGCCGTTTTTGTACGCAGCCCGTATCCTGCTCCATTGAATCGTGCGCATACGGCGTGAGCGGCGGCTCCTGCGAATAGACGACCTTGAGCCGTTTGACGCCGCGCTTGCGCAGCTCATAGCGCATCACTTTGGCAAGCGGGCACATCGACGTTTTATAAATATCGCTTACCTCAAGACGAGCCGCGTCAAGCTTGTTGCCCGTACCCATGCAGCTGATAACGGGCACGCCCGCGGCCTGCGCGCGTTCGATGAGCAACAGCTTAGACGTTACGGTATCGATCGCGTCTATGATATAGTCGTAAGCGGTAAAATCGTATCCGTCTGCGTTGTCCGCGCTGTAAAAGACGCGGTGCGCGTTTATGACTGCGTTTGGATTGATGTCGAGCGCACGCGCCTTCATGACGTCCACTTTTGGCTTGCCAAGCGTGCTGTGCAGGGCGATCAGCTGCCGGTTCAGGTTCGACTCGCATACGGTGTCCGGGTCGAACAGGTCGAGAATACCCACGCCTGCGCGGACGAGCGCCTCTGCGGCAAACGAGCCCACGCCGCCAATCCCAAATACGGCGACATGGGCGCGGCTTAGTTTTTGCACACCGCATTCCCCAAGCAGGAGCGCGGTCCGGATAAATTGCTTTTCCATGCTGCACCTCCATATCCTGCATTGATTGTACCACAGCGGCGTAGGCATTTGCAAGAAAATATGAAATAATCCGGCGCGGAATTGAAAATAATTGACGGGTATGATATACTGGACACAATAGGGGCGAAATGTTTATTTTGTGAAGGAGGCATGCCATTATGGAAACGCTAACATTTGATTTGAACAAAAAAGGCGGTAAATTTAAGATTTTGAATGCAACAAACGGCGGCCCATGGCACAAAAGACACACAAACGACCAGTATCGGAGCAATTTTGACAGTTATAAAGCTGCAAGAATACCGTATTCGAGGAATCATGATTCCGGTGTAGTGGGAATATACGGCGGCCCGTTCAGCCATGATATTACAAGAATCTTTCCAAATTTTGATGCGGATGCAGAGGACCCTGCTTCGTACGATTTTGCCTGTACGGACGAATCTATTTTATGCACCCTTGAGGCCGGGACAAAAACTTTTTTCAGATTGGGCCAAACGATTGAGCATCAAATAAAAAAACACGGTATAATACCGCCGCCGGATTTTAAAAAATGGGCGGTTATCTGTGAACATATTATCAGGCACTATAACGAGGGATGGGCAGAAGGATACCATCTTGATATCGAATATTGGGAGATATGGAATGAACCTGATTTAGACCCGGACGATAGCGCAAACAAGCGTACATGGGCGGGAACCAAAGCCGAATTTTTTAATTTGTACGAAATTGCGGCAAAACATCTTAAAAATTGTTTTCCCCATCTGAAAATAGGCGGCCCTGCGCTCGCAGGAGATGAAGAATGGGCGGCGGATTTTCTTGCAGAAATGAGAAAAAGGGACGTGCCTATCGACTTCTTTTCCTGGCATGTGTATGGGTCAACGCCTGATAAAATGATAAAAAAGGCAGAGCGAATAAAAGCCCTCCTGATCAAAAACGGATATAAAAATGCAGAAAGTATTTTAAATGAATGGAATTACGTAAAAGGATGGACGGATGAATTTGTATATACCATTCAAATGATTCATGGTATGAAGGGCGCGGCATTTACGATGGCCTGTATATCGGAAGCGCAGAAATGTACCGGCATAGATATGCTGATGTATTACGATACAAGGCCGTCGGCGTTCTGCGGTGTATTTGATTTTTATACCTGGCGGCCGTTGAAGGGATATTACCCGTTCCAATGGTATGGTATGTTTTATGATATGATTGCCGAAATTAGCTGTGAGTCCAGCATAGATGACATCTATACGCTTTGCGGAGTGGATAAAAACGACAAGGTTCTCTGTGTGCTCACACATTATTCGGACAATGACGCTGCGGGGGCAAAGTCTGTGAAAGTAGACTTTGGCAGAAAGGGAAAATATGAGATTTATTTTCTTGATGAAAAACATGACGCAGAGCCTGTAGCAATTACGGATAAGCTGGAGTTAACAATGGTGAACAATTCCTGCGTTATGATCAAAGAGGTATGATTGTATGGCTGCTGCATAGTATAACCATGCAGTGCCAGGGTAAGGTTTATATAAAGGAGGAGTAAATATGCTGCATATTGGCTGCCATCTGTCGGCCGCGAAAGGATATTACCATATGGGGCAGGAGGCGCTCAAGGTCGGTGCGGACACGCTGCAATACTTTACGCGCAACCCGCGCGGCGCAAGCGCAAAAAAGGTCGACCCGGAGGATATTAAAAAGTTTGTCGACTTGATGGAGGAACACCACTTTGCAAAAATCGTCGCGCATGCGCCGTACACGCTCAACGCCTGCTCGAAGGACGAGCATCTCCGCGCGCTTGCAAAGCGGATGATGGCGGAGGATTTGGAAACGCTCGACTATCTCCCGGGCAACTACTATAACTTCCACCCCGGCAGCCATGTCGGGCAGGGGATAGAGGCCGGGATCGGCTACATCTGCGAGGCACTCAACGAGGTGCTGCGCGCCGACCAGAAGACTACCGTCCTGCTCGAGACAATGGCGGGCAAGGGGAGCGAGGTCGGGTCGCGGTTCGAGGAGCTGCGCTCGATTATAGACGGCGTGGAGAAAAGCGACAAGCTGGGCGTGTGCCTAGACACCTGCCACGTCAGTGACGCGGGGTATGACATTATCCACGACCTGGACGGCGTTTTGAATGAATTTGACCGCGTGATCGGGCTTGACCGGCTCAAGGCCGTGCACTTAAACGACAGCATGAACGTGACCGGCGCACATAAGGACCGTCATGCAAAGATCGGCGAGGGGGAGATCGGCGTAGAAGCAATCACGCGCATTATCAACCACCCTGCCCTGCGGGACTTGCCCTTCAATCTCGAAACGCCAAACGATCTGGAAGGTTACGCCGCAGAGATTAAGCTTTTGCGCGGGCTGTACGAGGCGTAATTGCCGCGTGCGGGCGGAGATTAGAAAGAAACGGATTGACAAATCGGTTATCTTGTGCTATACTATTAATAAATAAATGTCTTCAGGGCAGGGTGCAAGTCCCTACCGGTGGTTACAGCCCACGAGCTGCTGCCGATGATATCGGCAGAGCAGATTCGGTGTGATTCCGAAGCCGACAGTTACAGTCTGGACGAAAGAGGACAAGAGCGGCACGCTGCCGCGCCTGTTTGTATGGATTGCCCTGCATAGTATGCAGGGCTTTTTCTTTTGCGGCGGCGCGCCCGCTTTTCCGGAGACGTTTGTTGCATTTTCTTATAAAGGAGACGGGAAACATGAAACAAACACAGACAAAAAAACGGGTCAACGTACGGGCGATCACATGGGTCGCCATGCTGTCGGCAATTGCGTTTGCGCTCCAGCTTGTAGCGGCGTTTTTGCCAAAGGTGGGGGGCTTTCTCGATCTGGAAATCTCCGACCTGCCCGCCATTGTCGGCACGATGGCGCTGGGGCCGGTTGCGGGGCTGATTATTGAGCTGATCAAAAACCTGCTCCACTGCACGGTGACGACGACCGGCTTTGTGGGGGAATTTGCAAATTTTGTCATGAATGGGACGTTTATGCTGGTTGCAGGGCTGATCTACAACCGGAACAAGACGAGGAAGGGCGCACTGTGGGCGCTTTTATGGGGCGTTGTGGCGCTGGCGGCCATGGGCGTGATTGCCAATATGGTGATTATGCTGCCGCTCTATATGCCGGCTGCGCCGTTCGAGGCAAAGCTTGCGATTGCGCTGTCGACGATTCTGCCGTTCAATCTTGTACGCGGCGCTGTTTTGTCGCTCATTACGCTTTTGATTTACAAAAAATTGTCGCCCATAATCAAGGGGAAGTAGAAAGCATTGGCACGGTGCACAGTTTCTCACACTAATATTTCCGCGCCGCCTGCAATATAATAAAAATAGATTAAATCTATTGCAGGTGGGTGCCGTATGCGTTCGGTTATCATAAATTTTTTAAAAAGCATCGTAATTGGCGCGTCGGCGTTCATACCGGGAATCAGCGGCGGCACGATGGCGATTGCGCTCGGCGTATACGACCGGCTGCTGCGCTGTGTATCGCATTTTAAGGATAATATGCGCCAAAATGCGGCGTATCTGACCGTATTTGCTGTCGGCGCGTCGGTGGGGCTGCTTACGCTGTCGGGGTGGGTGCTGTGGATGTTTAACACCTACCGGCTTCCGATGATTTATCTGTTTATCGGCTGCGTGTTCGGCAGTATCCCGATGCTGTTCCGCCGTGGCGGCGTGTCGCAGATCGGCATCAGCGATACGTTCTGGGTATTGGCGGGGTATCTGTGCATTACTTGGGTTGCGCAGATTCCAGCCGGGTCGTGCCTGGTCGGCGGCATTTACGTTTTAAATTTTCTGATGCTGATGGCAGCGGGCGTAATCGTGGCAATCGCGTTTATTTTGCCCGGAATCAGCACCTCCTATATCCTTTTGCTGCTGGGAATCTATGACATCAGCCAGCGGGCGGTGCAGAGCTGGAATTTCGCATTTTTAGTGCCATTGATTTTGGGCGTGCTGGCTGGGACGCTCATTACGACGCGGATTTTGGAAGACGCGCTCGAGCGGCACAGGAAGCAGACCTATATGCTGATCGTGGGGTTTGTGCTCGGCTCTATTTTTGAGATCATACCCGGTTTTCCGATGGGGTATGAGATCATCGTGTGCGTGTTGACATTTGCCGCGGGCTTTTTGGCGGTGAAACTGATTTTGCGCTACAGCGAGGAGTTTTAGCAAATTGGGAAAAAATTTTAAAAACCCCTTGTCAAAACCGAAAAATGTGGTATAATATATAAGCATATATGGTTACGAATGAATTTAGGAGGGTTTTGGAATGCAGATTGCAGAAACGATCGTGATGGTGCTACATATTATAGCATCGCTCGTTTTAATTGTGGTTGTACTGTTACAGTCGGGGAAAGCGGCCGGCCTTTCGGGGACGATTGCCGGCGGCGCGGAAACATTTTTTGGGAAAAACAAGGGCCGTACGATCGATGCGATTCTGGAGAAGTGGACCGCATTCTTTGCGATCCTGTTCCTGATAACGTCGATTGCGCTTGCGCTTATCATTAAGTGGCTTGCGGCAACGCCGGTTGCGTAATTACTTATCAAAAGCAAGACCCGCACGTGTTGTGCGGGTTTTTTTGTTTGGCGGCGGCAAAAAATTTTAAAATTTTTGAAGTGTTTTGCAAATCAGCAGTCGTTCTATCTCATGGATGGGGGTGATAGTCATTTGCAGGACGGAGTTTTTAGAGTGCATCAAAGAATACGAAAAGCTTGTGTTCCATATCTGCTTTTCCTTTACGAAAAATTACTTTGACGCCGAAGACCTCGCGCAGGAAACCTTCATTGCCGCGTACAATAAGCTGGACCTGTTCGACGGGAAAAACTTGAAAGCGTGGCTCAGCGCGATTGCCGCAAACAAATGCAAAGACTATCTCAAGAGCGCCGCAAGGCGGAGCATCCCCACTGAGGAGAGCGACCTCGATTTGTATGCGTCCGAACATACCGGCCCGGAGGAGGCCGCGCTGCGCGCCGTCGGTGAAGAGGAGGTACGGGCGATTTGTGAACAGCTCGACGAGCCATACCGGACGGTGGCGGTGAAGTACTTCTGCGAGGACGTGACGCTCAGCGAGCTGTCCCGCAGCACGGGCCAGAAGCTGAAAACGCTGCAAACACGGCTCTACCGCGCTAAGAAAATGATGAAAGAATATGTAAGGAGGACGGCCGATGTGTGAGAAAACAAAGACAGGACAGCATTTGACACAAAAAGACATTGCAAAATTCCAGGCGATGGAACTCAGCCCCGATGCGCTGATTGCGTTTGCCGAGCACATCGAGACGTGCCCGGCCTGCGCGGAGATGCTTGCGCAGGCGGAGGAACAGATGGACATCCATGTCCCGAAGGGCTTTGCGCCCGAGGTGCGGCGGCGCGCTGCGGGAGAAGGCAAACGGGATTTTTACCGCTACAGTATACGTGTTGGCGCGGCGGTGTGCGCTTCGCTGGCGTTGCTGTTTGGGGGAAGCTTTTCGTTCGACACAGCGAAGGAGATTTCGGCGCCGAAGTTTGAGCTGTTAGACAAGATGACGCAGTCGATATCTGATTTTTCCAATTCTATAATAAAGTGGGAGGGCTTATTCGATGGTCAAAAGAAATAAGTTTTGGACAGTTGTATTCGCATTTTTGCCCGGGGCCGGGCACATGTTCATGGGCTTTATGAAGCAGGGGACGAGTATCATGGTCGCGTTTTGGGGATTGTTTCTGATTTCGTCCTGGCTTGGCATTGGCGAGCTTACGCTTCTGGCTCCCGTACTGTGGTTTTATGCGTTCTTTGACTGCATCAACAAGCGGTTCTCAACGGACGTGCAGTTTATGCAGTTCGAGGACAAATTCCTCTTTGAGGATTGGCTGAAATCCAGGACAGGCGTAGGCTTTGGTAAGTACCAGACATTTATCAGCGTCCTGCTGATCATTGTCGGCGCATACATGATTCTCGAAACTGTATGGGGCGTGGTGTCTTGGAACCTGTGGATGATCGTTCCGGAGATCGGAAATTATGTTGATTCTATTTTTGGCAATCTGCCGCGGGTTGTGGTCGGCGTATTAATTGTCGTATTTGGCGTAAAGCTGATCCGCGGGAAGAAAAAGGAGATGAAGGACGATGAATAATCGGGTTCGCAGGGTCGGCACCCTGTCCGCCGGGATCGTACTGGTCGGGTTTGGCATTGTGTTTCTGCTGCGGCTGGCGATACCATGGCTCAATTACGGCGTTATCCTGTCATTCTGGCCGGTCGTGCTGATTTTGCTTGGCGGAGAAATGCTGTATGCGTATACATTTGGAAAAAGCGACACCGTCAAATACGACGGCGGCGCGATAGCAGTTATCATTTTGCTGTGCATCTTCGCGATGTGCATGGCGGGCGGGGAGCTAATATTCAATACGCTTTCCGAGGCCGCCAGATATCACTATCACATAAATTGGTAACACGCCTGCTCACCACGGGCTTGTTATATGGCGGGCCTGCCCGCCGATACTACCCCACCAAACATATCCCTAAAAGGAAAAGGCAGCCTTTTGGCTGTCTTTTTCTTTGCGTATTTATTATATCTCCTCTTTGATCCATTTAAAGCGGTTGACCTTAATGACGGCGACAAAGCACTTCAAAATCTGGTCGGACTTTAAGCAGATAAAGGTGATGACCGGCGAAAGATTGAGCCAGTAAGCGCAGATTGCCGACGACGGGAGCACGATGCCCCACATGAAGATCAGGTCGTTGATCAGGACGAATTTCGTGTCGCCGCCGCCGCGGACAATGCCCGTGAGCGCGGCCATCTGGTACGATGTGCCGACGACGGTGACAGAAAGGATCGTCAAAAAGGTCAGCGTCAGGCCGCGCGCCTCCGGCGTAACGTCGTAAAGCTGGATAATCAAATCCTTGCAGAAGAACAGAGCGGCCCCGGTCGCAACGCCAATCAGCAAAAACAGAATCTGCATGGTGATTGCGTACTGCTTTACCTTGTGGCGGCTGCCCTCGCCGATTGTTTTCCCGGTCAGGACGCTGCTTGCGCTGCCCGCGCCGTAGGTCACGACTGTGAGCACCTGGAACACTGTCGTCGCAATGCTGTTTGCGGCGATGACCTCGCGCCCCATATGGCCGAGGATGGCAGTTTGCACTGACATGGCCACCCCCCAGATTGCGTTGGAAAAAAAGATGGGTGAGCCGACCTTGACAAAGCTTTTCAGCAGCGCGCGGTCAAAGGTGAAAAAGTCGCGCAGCCGCAGCCGTACCTTTTTGTCGGCAAACCTGACAAAGCAGACCATAATAACGGTCTCCACGATGCGGCTGATCAGCGTTGCGATCGCCGCGCCCTGTATCCCGAGCCGCGGCGCGCCGAGGTTGCCGTAGATCAGGATGGAGTTTAAGCATACATTGATACACAGCGTCGAGAGCGACACGAAAAACCCGATCCTGACCGTTTCCACGCTTCGCATGGTATAGATCAGGATGTTTGTCACCGCAAAGAAAAAGTAGGAAAAACAGATGATCTGCAAATACTTCGTGCCCTCCGCGATAACGCCCGCGTCGCTCGTAAACAGGGACAGGACCCACCCGGGCGCAAAAAAGGCCGTCGCCCACATGGCAAGCGCGATTACGAGCGCCGTCGCCATACTGATGCCCGCGAGCTTGCGGATAGGGTCGATCTCTTTTTTGCCCCAGCTGCGCGACGACAGGATCAGCGCGCCTTCGCCCACGCCGAAGATCAGCATTTGCAGCAGATACTGCACCTGATTGACGACGGCCGCGCCGGAGAGCGCGTCCTGCGAATAGGCGCCGAGCATGACGTTGTCGGCGAGGTTGACGCCGAACACGATCACGTTTTGCAGTGCGATGGTCAGCGTCAGCTTAAAAAACGTTTTATAAAAATAGTTATCCCGAACAAAAAGTTTCCCAAACAGTTTGCCTCAGACTCCTTCCAGTAAAGATTCGACTCAACTTCACCAATTATATAACAGATCGTGAAAAAAAGCTACAGGAAATTGAAACGGATGTAAAACTTTAGGGAGAAAGCACGGTTTTTTACCATTTTTGCGGAGGGTTTTCTATGAAGAATCCATGAATCTTTAAAAAAACTATTGCAATATCATGCCAGGTACGGTATACTATGTAAAAATATCACTTAAACATAGTAGCAGGTCATAATTTTTGTCCGGGGAGGTGGGCGCATGGCAAAGAGGAGCATCAAAAAGCTTCGGCAGCAGCAGTTGATGGAAAAGCTGGAAGAGAACCCGTTTTTGACGGACGAGGAGCTTGCGGCGCTCTTTTCGGTCAGCGTCCCGACAATCCGGTTCGACCGGGCGGAGCTCGGCGTCAAGGAGTACCGGGAGCGGATCAAAAATGTGGCCCGCAGCGCCATCGCGCACAGCGCCGGGCGGGAGAGCGAGCCGGTCAACCATCCGATGGGCGAGCTGCTCGACTTAAACCTGTTTAAAGACGGGCTTTCCGTTTTTGTGCCGGACGAAACGATGACGTTTGACGACAGCGGCGTGGTGCGCGGGTGCTTCATCTATTCGTTTGCAGAAATGCTGGCGACGAAGGTGATCGACGCGAACGTCGCGCTCGTGGACGTGGCAAATATCAAGTACAAGCAGCCGGTCATGGCGGGCAGCAAGCTTGTTGCAAAGTCGGAGGTCGTGCGCCGGCGCAACAACGAATATATCGTATGGGTCAAAATCAAGGTCAATATGGCGGAGGTGTTCCGCAGCAAGTTTATTCTATCGGTAATTGACTAAACCGCGCATGTGCAACGCACATGCGCGGGGCGAATCCGCAATGTGAATTCGAAGTGGAAACCTTTTGGAGTTTGAAAGGTGGGGCATGGCATGAGAATTATTGTTGACGCAATGGGCGGCGACTACGCACCCGGGCCGCAGGTCGAAGGGAGCGTACGGGCCGTGCAGGAACTTGGCGTAGAGATTGTTTTAGTTGGGAAACAGGATATTTTGCAAAAAAAGCTGGACGAAACCGGCTATACAGGTAATCAAATCACGATCCGTGACGCGGCGGATATTATTACAAACGATGACGAGCCGGCAAAGGCGCTCCGCCGGAAAAAGGATGCTTCTATCGTTGTGGCGGCCAACATGCTCAAAAACGGCGAGGGCGACGGCCTCGTTTCGACGGGGGCGACGGGCGGCGTTTTAGCCGCGGGGCTGCTGATTGTCGGGCGGATTGAGGGTGTGGCACGGCCTGCGCTTGCGCCGGTTCTCCCGACGGACAAAGGGCCTGCGCTGCTGGTTGACGGCGGCGCTAACGCAGATTGCAAGGCGCTTAATCTGCTGCAATTTGGAATTATGGGCAGCGCGTATGCAAACAATGTGCTCGGTATGAAAAATGCGCGGGTCGCACTCGTCAACATCGGTGCGGAGGAGCACAAGGGCAACGACGTGACGCGCGCGGCGTATGAAATGCTCAAAAAGGCGCCGGTCAACTTTACCGGCAACATTGAAGGACGCGACATTATGGACGGCGCGGCGGACGTCATCGTCTGCGACGGGTTTGTCGGCAATGTGATTCTGAAGCTGACCGAGGGGCTTGCCGCGACGCTTCTGCGCAATATCAAGACTATGTTTATGAAAAATTTCGCCACAAAGCTGTGTGCGCTTGGGATGAAGGGGCCGTTTTCGGAGTTTAAGAAGAAAATGGACTATACCGAATACGGCGGCGCGCTTTTGCTCGGGCTTAAGCACCCGGTGATCAAGGGGCATGGCTCGTCCGACGCAAAAGCGGTTTTCTCCGCCATCCGGCAGGCGCAAAAATTCGTATCCGCAGGCGTTGTGGAAAAAATAAAAGAGGACTTGGAGAAAATGGAGGAAACGCAATATGGCATTGAGAGCTAAACTGTTAGGCGGCGGCTATTACGTGCCCGACCGCGTGCTGACAAACGCCGACCTGGAAAAGATGGTCGATACGTCCGACGAGTGGATTGTGCGGCGCACGGGCATCCGGGAGCGGCGGATTGCGGACGAGGATATGTATTCGTCCGACATGGCGGTGATTGCGGCGCGCCGCGCGCTGGAAAACACCGGCACAAAGGCGGAGGAGATAGACCTGATTCTGGTGGCGACGTGTACGCCGGACATGTTCACGCCGAGCGTGGCGTGCATGGTACAGGCGCAGCTCGGCGCGCCGCAGGCCGCGGCGCTCGACGTAAATTCTGCCTGCGCGGGCTTCATTGCGGCGCTGACGGTGGCAAACCAGTTTATCGGCACAGGCTACTACAAGAAAATACTCGTGATCGGTGCGGAAAACCTGACGAAAATGACCGACTATAAGGACCGTAACACGTGTATCCTGTTCGGTGACGGCGCGGGCGCGTTCGTCGTAGAGGCGAGCGAGGAGGGCGGTATCCTTGCGACGGACATCGGTGCGGACGGCGCAGGCGGGAGGAACCTGACGAGCCTTGCGTTCCGCAACGACGAAGCGGAGATTGCCAAGCGGGTGTCCGGCAACAAGCAGACGCTCTGGATGGACGGCAGCGAGGTACTCAAGTTTGCGGTGCGGATTATGGTGCAGTCGACGCGCACCGTGCTGGAGAAGGCGGGCCTCACGCTCGACGACATCAGCCTGATCGTCCCGCACCAGGCGAATATCCGCATTATCGACGGTGCGGTAAAACGTCTTGGAATCAGCCATGACAAGGCGTTTGTCAATATTGAAAAATATGGCAATATTTCTTCGGCATGCATCCCGATTGCGCTTTGCCAGGCCATTGAGGAAGGCAGGGCCAAAAAGGGAGATAAGATTGTTTTGGTTGGTTTTGGCGGCGGCCTGACCTGGGGTTCGGCTGTCATTGAGCTATAAATCAGATGAGGAGGGCAAAACGATGAAAACGTGTATTTGCGATTTGCTGGGGATCCAATACCCCATCCTGCAGGGCGGTATGGCATGGGTTGCGACGGCGGAATTAGCCGTTGCGGTGTCGGAGGCGGGCGGCCTCGGCATCATTGCGGCGGGCAACGCGCCGGGCAGCTATGTGCGCGAACAGGTGCAGAAGGCGAAGTCCATGACGGATAAGCCGTTCGGCGTAAACGTCATGTTGCTGTCACCCTATGTGGAAGAGGTCATGCAGGTTTTGACGGAGGAAAAGGTCGCGGTCGTGACGACGGGCGCGGGCAACCCCGGCAAATATATCCCCGCGCTGAAGGCGGCGGGAATCAAGGTCATCCCGGTCATCCCGTCGGTTTCGATTGCAAAGAAGATGGAACGGGACGGCGCGGACGCAGTCATTGCAGAAGGGACGGAGTCCGGCGGCCATATCGGCGAGCTGACAACCATGGCGCTGGTGCCGCAGGTTGTGGACGCGGTCAATATCCCGGTCATTGCGGCGGGCGGCATTGCAGACAGCCGCGGTATCGTTGCGGCGCTTGCGCTCGGCGCAGTCGGGGTGCAGCTTGGGACGCGGTTTTTGTGCTCGACGGAATGCACGGCGCATGAAAACTACAAGGAAGCCGTTGTAGCGGCGAAGGACCGCGACGCGGTCGTAACCGGGCGCAGCACGGGCCATCCGGTGCGCGGCATTAAAAACAAGCTCACGCGCGGGTTTGACAAGCTCGAAAAAGAAGGCGCGAGCGTCGAAGAGATCGAAAAGTTTGGCATGGGCGCGCTGCGCAATGCGGTCGTAGACGGCGACACGCAGATGGGCGCGCTGATGGCGGGCCAGTCGGCGGGGCTTGTATGCGACATCAAGCCGTGCGCGCAGATTATGGCCGAGCTGGTCGGCGGGCTGGACGCGGTTGAAAAACAGATTGAATCAGTTCTTTAATAAAACGGGAAACGGAAAGGCGGTACATAGATGGGGAAGATGGCGTTTATGTTCAGCGGACAGGGCGCGCAGGCGGTCGGTATGGGCAAAGAGCTTGCCGAAAACTTTGCGTGCGCGGACGCAGTGTTTGAGCAGGCGAGCGACGCGCTCGGCATGGATGTGAAAAAGCTGGTCTGGGAGAGCGACGAAGAGACGCTCATGATTACGGAAAACACCCAGCCGGCGATTCTTACGATGAGCGTTGCGGCGCTGCGCGTGCTGGAGGAAAAGGGTATAAAGCCCGACGTGGTTGCAGGGCTGAGCCTGGGCGAATATGCGGCGCACGTTGCGTCCGGCTCGCTCGATTTTAAAGAGGCAGTTAAGCTCGTGAAAAAGCGGGGGAAGTACATGCAGGAAACCGTCCCGCTCGGCGTGGGCGGCATGGCGGCGATTCTTGCGCTTAGCCCGGAAGATGTTGTGGCGTGCTGTAAGGAGGCGTCGGCGGCGGGCATCGTCGAGCCGGCAAACTTCAACTGCCCGGGGCAGATTACGGTAGCAGGCGAAATTGCGGCGGTGGAAAAGTGCTGCGAGATTGCAAAGGAAAAGGGCGCAAAGCGCGCCATGCTTTTGCCGGTGAGCGCGCCGTTCCACTGTTCCATGCTTAAAGAGGCAGGGGAAAAGCTTGCGCGCGAGATGGAGAATATAACCATCAGCGACATGCAAATCCCGCTCATCACAAATGTGACGGGCGACTACCTCAAGGCAAAAGAGGAAATCAAACCCACGCTCGTAAAGCAGGTCAGCTCTTCGGTGCGCTGGGAGGAGGGCGTCCGCCGCATGATCGCGGACGGCGTCGACACGTTTGTCGAGGTTGGCCCCGGTAAGGCACTGTGCGGCTTTATGAAGAAAATCGACAAGGAAAAGAAAGCGTACAACGTAGAGGATATGGCCTCGCTGGAAAAGACGCTGGCAGGGCTGGCGGAAAACGCATAAAGCAAGCACAAAACAGGAAAGGATGGTCGTACCATGATTGATTTGACAAACAAAACTGCGATTGTGACCGGCGCAGGGCGCGGCATCGGCAAGGCAATTGCCCTAAAGCTCGCTTCCTTCGGCGCAAATATTGTAGTAAACGATATCCCCTCGTCAGCCGATGCAGACGAAACCGCCAAAGAGATCGAGGCGATGGGCCGCGGCGCGCTCGTCTGCAAGGGCGACGTACGGAATTTTGACGATGTGAGCGAAATGGTGAAAAAAACGCTTGACAAATTCGGCACAGTTGATATATTAATAAATAACGCCGGTATCACACGCGATAACCTGATTATGCGGATGGATGAAAAAGACTTTGACGACGTTATTGCAATCAACCTCAAGGGGGCGTTCAACTGTATCAAGGCCGTGACGCGCCCGATGATGAAGCAGCGCAGCGGCGCGATTGTCAATATGGCGTCTGTGGTTGGTATCATGGGCAACGCAGGGCAGGCGAACTACAGCGCGTCGAAGGCAGGGCTGATCGGCCTGACAAAGTCGACGGCGAAGGAGCTGTCCAGCCGCGGCATCCGCGCAAATGCGATTGCGCCCGGGTTTATCGAGTCGCTGATGACTGACAAGCTGCCGGAAAACGTAAAGAACGAATACTTTAAGGCAATCCCGCTCGGCCGCTTCGGCACGGCAGAGGATATTGCCAATACGGCGGCCTTTTTGGTCAGCGACATGGCATCCTATATCACCGGGCAGGTAATACATATTGACGGCGGGCTCCTGATGTAGTATGATAGGGTACTGGAATGAAGAAAACCATCCTGGTTTTCTTGATTTATAGAGTTTGCGTTTTGCAAAACTTTGAAATCTTCGTAAAGGAGGTGACACACCAATGGTATTTGACAAGGTAAAAGCAATCATTGTTGACCAGCTTGGCGTTGAGGAAGATGCTGTAAAGATGGAGGCGTCCTTTTTAGACGATTTGGGCGCGGACTCTTTGGACATCGTAGAGCTTATTATGGCTCTTGAGGAGGAATTCGATATCGAGATTCCGGATGAAGAGGCTGAGAAGATTACAACAGTGGGGGATGCAGTCAACTACATTTCCGCTAATTCCTAAAAGACACGTTCGCAGCGGGGAGGGCGGCGCGCCTTTCCCGCCGCGGATATGTGTTCTCGATCGATGTGTTTGGTGAATTTGGGAAATTCTCTTTTAAACAGAGTTTATATAGACACAAAATCTTGTCTTTGCGCCGTAAGGGGGCGCAGGGCGTTATTTTTATCGTAGGTATGCGCAAGGTATACGAAAGGATGGTCAGACAATGAGAAGAGTTGCAGTGACCGGGCTTGGCGTAATCAGCCCGATCGGGAACGAGATCGATACATTTTGGAAAAACGTAAAAGACGGCGTATGCGGCATCGACCGGGTGACGCGCTTTGACGCAAGTGCGTTTGCGTGCCAGGTGGCAGGCGAAGTCAAGGACTTTGAGCCGACGCAGTACATTGACCGGAAAGAGGCAAAGCGGATGGACCGCTACACGCATTTTGCCGTTGCAGCGGCAAAAATGGCGATTGCCGACAGCGGGCTCGACTTGGAAAAAGAGGATATGAACCGCTTCGGCGTAATTACCGGCTCCGGCATCGGCGGGATTGAAACGTTTGAAGCACAGTCGAAAACAATGCTGGAGAGAGGGCCGGGGCGCGTCAGCCCGTTCTTTATCCCGATGATGATTTCCAACATTGCGGCGGCGCAGATTGCGATCATGACCGGCGCGAAGGGGGTAAATTTCAATGTGACGAGCGCGTGCGCATCCGGTACAAATGCAATCGGCGAGGCGTTCCGCGCGATTAAATACGGCACTTGTGACATTATCTGCGCCGGCGGGGCAGAGGCGGCGATCACACCGCTGTCGTTTGCTGGCTTTTGCAACATGAAGGCGCTGAGTACGCGCAACGACCCGAAGCGGGCGAGTATCCCGTTCGACGCGGACCGCGACGGCTTTGTCATGGGCGAAGGCGCGGGGGTTCTGATTTTGGAGGAGCTGGAGCACGCGAAGGCGCGCGGCGCGGAAATCTACTGTGAGATGGTTGGCTATGGCGCAACGGACGACGCGTACCATGTGACGGCGCCGGCGCCGGAGGGCGAAGGCGGCGCGCGGGCGATGCAGCTTGCCATTGATGAGGCTGGCATACCGGCTTCGGATGTGGATTATATCAATGCGCACGGTACATCGACGCCGTACAATGATAAGTTTGAGACTGCGGCGATCAAGACCGTGTTTGGTGAGCATGCCGGAAAGGTCGCGGTCAGCTCGACGAAATCCATGACGGGACATCTGCTCGGCGGGGCCGGCGGCGTGGAGGGCGTAATTTGCGCGCTGTCGCTCAAGGATGGCTACATCCCGCAGACGGTCGGATATCAGACGCCGGACCCGGAGTGCGACCTCGACTATGTGACCGAGGGCGGCCGTGAGCAGGCGATCAACTATGCGCTTTCCAACTCGCTTGGCTTTGGCGGGCACAATGCAAGTATATTATTTAAAAAATTTGCGTAATTTATGAGGGGACAGGAAACAGAGAGAGGCAGGCGCGTAACATGAGCAGCGAAGGGCGCGGCGGGCACAGCAAGGCCCATCTGGCGGAGTTTGAGAAGATAATTGGATACAGCTTTAAGGACAAGGCGCTGCTCCGCCATGCACTGTCCCATACGTCGTACACAAATGAGCACGGCCTGGAGAAGCATGCAAGTAACGAGCGGCTCGAGTTTTTGGGCGACGCAATCGTCGATATGGTAGTGAGCGACTATCTGTACCGGCACAGCAGCACAGAGCCGGAGGGGACGCTGACGAAATGGCGCGCGAGCGTTGTGTGCGAGTCGTCGTTTGCCCACATTGCCGCGGGGATGGACTATGGCGCGTACCTGCTTTTGGGCAAAGGCGAGGAGGCGACCGGCGGCCGCAGCCGCAGCAGCGTGCTTGCCGATGCGTTTGAGGCTGTGATTGCGGCGATTTACTTAGACAGCGACATACAAACCGTGTCGGATTGGATTATCCGGCACCTGAAAGAGGAGATTGCGCTTGCCGTGGAGGGCAAGACTGCGAAGGACTATAAAACGCTTTTGCAGGAATTGGTGCAGAAGGGCGAACGTGGGAAGGTCTCCTACCGGGTGACGGACGAGCGCGGGCCGGACCATGCCAAGATGTTCTGTGTCGAGGTGTTGATCGACGGGCAGCGGGTTGCGGACGGCTCGGGAACGAGTAAAAAGGACGCGGAGCAGGCGGCTGCCGGCGCGGCGGTCAAGGCCATTACAAAAAGGAGATAAGATTGCGGGCTGTGGATTTGTGCAGCCCGTTTTTTCACGGGAGGTTTCTATGAGGAAGGTCAATATCCCCATCTTTGTGCCGCATTTAGGCTGTCCGCACGGCTGCGTATTTTGCAACCAGAGGCGGATTACCGGGCAGACGGACGCCGTGACGCCGGATATGGCGCGCAAAATTGTGGAGCAGGCGCTACACACGATTGACCGGGAAAATACATGCGTCGAGATCGCCTTTTTCGGCGGAAGCTTTACGGCGATACCGCTGCCGGAGCAGGAGGCGTTCCTGCGTGCGGTGGAGCCGTACCGGCGCGGCGGTATGGTGGACGGGATACGGCTTTCGACGCGGCCGGACTGCATTGGGGAGGGGAACCTCTCCCTGCTGCGCGGCTATGGCGTCACGAGCATTGAGCTGGGCGTACAGTCGAGCGACGGCGGCGTTTTGGCAAAAAGCCGGCGCGGGCATACGTTTGCCGACGTGGAAGCGGCGGCGCGGCTGATCAGGCACTTTGGGTTCGAGCTGGGGCTGCAAATGATGCTCGGCCTGCCGGGCGACACGTGGGAAAAGTCGCGCAAAACGGCGGAAGATATTATCTCTCTATCGCCGGACACGGCGCGGATTTACCCCACCGTTGTGCTGCGCGGCAGTGTGTTGTGCGATTTATACGAAAAGGGGCTGTATGCGCCGCTTCCGCTTGAGGAAGCGGTGGCATGGTGCGCGCAGATTTATGCACTCTTTACACAAAGCGGTATCACCGTTTTGCGGATGGGGCTGATGGCGTCAGAGGATTTGCGCGGGGGACTTGTGGCAGGGCCGTACCACCCTGCGTTCGGCGAGCTGGTGCATGCGCGGCTGTTTTTGGATCAAATGCGCAAGCTGCTTGCCGGGCGCGCCGGCGGCGAGGCGGTCGTGCGCGTCAACCCGAAAGACCGCTCGAAGGCGGCGGGGCACCACCGGCAAAACATAGAGACGATAAAAAATGAACTGGGTGTAAAGATTACCCTGATTGGCGACGAAAGTGTTGAACCCGGGATCATAATATGCTAAAATAAAATTTAGGTGGTTTTATGAATCTTTGGCAAAACTTCGAGATCGACCAAACAAAATGGATCAATAACGGGATTTCTTTTCGGTATGAAAAGGGGATAGACGAGGAACTAAAAAGTAAGTTTATCCTGTTTGCAAAATGGTTAAGGCGTACGTATGTTTTTCCTGTACATATCAATGTTTATGTAAAAAACTGCGTAAAAGTCAAGCTTTGGAGCGGGGCTATGGCCTATGGGAGTTTCCGCTGGTTCGAGGATAGAGCGCCGTATATCCGGATACCTGCAAAAATAGATTCACAGTTATACGAAACGTTTTCGCGGGAGGAACTGTATGAACAGCTTCTTTCCTCACTCGTTCATGAGCTGAGCCACTATTATCAATGGTTTTTGGGCTTGGAGCAGGACAATGCAACATCGGAACGGCAGGCGAATTATTTTAGGTATCGTATTATTGATCAATATTACAACATTGGTATCATGAGCGCGGCAGACACAGCCGCACACAGAAGGGGAGAGTCGTTTGTACTTAAAGGGGATCGAGCTGATAGGTTTTAAATCCTTTGCCGATAAGACGCGCCTGACGTTTGAGCCGGGCGTGACGTCGGTCGTAGGGCCGAACGGGAGCGGGAAAAGCAATATTTCCGACGCGATCCGCTGGGTCATGGGCGAAATGAGCGCAAAGAGCCTGCGCGGGGCGAACATGCAGGACGTGATTTTCGCCGGGACGCAGACGCGCAAGCCGCTCGGCTTTGCACAGGTGAGCCTGACGCTCGACAACAGCGACCATGCGCTCGACATTGAATATGGCGAGGTCACGGTGACGCGGCGGGTATACCGCAGCGGCGAGAGCGAATATTCCATCAACGGCGCGCCATGCCGGCTTAGGGACATTCACGAGCTGTTCATGGACACGGGGCTGGGCCGGGACGGTTATTCGATCATCGGGCAGGGAAAGGTCAACGAAATTATTTCCGGCAAAGCGGACGACCGGCGCGGTATCTTTGACGAGGCGGCGGGCATTTCGAAGTACCGCCATCGGAAGGAGGAGGCGGAGCGCAAGCTCGCGCACACGGAGGAGAACCTCATCCGCATAAACGATATCGTAGCGGAGCTTTCCAGCCAGGTGGAGCCGCTTTTGAAGCAGTCGCAGAAGGCGCGCCAGTACCTTGATTTGCGCGAGGAAATGAAAAAGTTAGAGATCAACCTCTTTTTGCAAACGGTCGATAAGCTCAAGCGGGAGATTGCGGATACGGCGAAGGCGTTTGCCGTGGTGACGGAGCAGCTTACCGCCATGCAGGCTGATAACGCGAAAACGGACGGAGAGATCGACCGGGTCAATGCGCTGGCGGATGAATTGGAGGAGAAAATTGAGGCGCGGCGCGGGGAAAACGCGGACGCGGAGCTTCGCATCAAAGGGCTGCTTGGCGAGGCAGAAGTGCTCAAAAGCACGGCGGCGTCAAACGAGACGCTGATTGGGCGGATTAAAGGCGAAATCGCCCAGATGGAGCAGAAAATAGAAGGGCTTTCGCAGGCTGCGGAAGCGATTGTATTAGAAAAGCAGGAAAAGCAGGCGGCGCTGACGCAGCTTGAGGAGGAGGCCGCGCGGGCCGCAGAGGAGAACCAAGCGTTTTCCGGCCGCGCGCTTGCACTCGGCGAGCAGATCAATTCGATCAAGGCCGGCGTGATTGAAAAACTTAACGATATTGCGGCGTTGAAGGCGCGGCTCAGCTCGCTCGAGGCATTTAAAAAGAGCTTTCTCCAGCGTCGTGAGGCAATCCAGCTTGAAAAGGAGAGCATGGGCGCCGAACTTGCGCAGATCGAGGAAGCGCGGCAGGCGGGCGTGCAAGCGGCGGAGGCGGCACAGCGCCGCATGGACGCAGAGCAGAAGGAGCTTGCCTCGCTTACGGAAAAGATGGAGACGGCGCAGCGCACGCTTGCCGCGGCAAAGGACGACGCGGCGGCGAAAAATGCGGCGCTTACGCGGGAGCTGTCGCGCCTGCACATGCTAGTTGAAATGGAAAAGGATTTTGAAGGCTTTGCCAAGAGTGTCAAGGGCGTGCTTGCAGCGCATAAAAACGGACGGCTCGGCGGCGCGAAGGTGTACGGCGCGCTGTCATCGCTGATCGGCGTTCCGAAGCAGTACGTCACGGCGGTCGAGGCTCTGCTCGGCGGGGCGCTCCAAAACGTGGTTGTCGAAAGCGAGCAGGACGCAAAAACGGTGATCGAATACCTCAAGCGCAACCACTTGGGCCGCGTGACGTTCCTGCCGGTGACGTCGGTCAAGGGCCGCATGCTCGAAAACCAGCGCGCCGCTGCGGCGTGCCCTGGCTATATTGGCCTTGCGAGCGAGCTCGTGTCGTGCGATGCGCGCTATGGGGAAATTATTTCAAGCCTGCTCGGCAGGTGCGTGGTCGTCGACACAATGGATCACGCAATCGCCATGAGCCGGAAGTTCGGGTACAAATTCCGCGTGGCGACGCTGGAGGGCGAACTGCTTAATGCCGGCGGGTCGATCACGGGCGGCAGCATGAACAAGACGACGGGGCTGCTCAGCCGCGCGGCGGAAATACATGCACTGCGCGCCTCGACGCAGGAAAAGCAGGCCGCGCTGGACGGCGTGCTTGCGCAGCAGGCCGCGCTCGAACAGGAGATGGAACAGTTTGCGGCGGCGCGGCGCGGCGCGGATGCGCTTCTGCGCACGGCGGAACAGGATTTGATCCGCGCGCGGGCGGAGCAGGAGCATGTCGAAAGCCTGGCGCAGGCGAAGAAGCTTTCCGGCGAGTCGATGGAGGGCGAGCTTGCGCAGATAGAGGAACAGATCAAAGACGCAAACGAGCAGATT
The DNA here is from genome assembly GCA_018713805.1 of Candidatus Aphodoplasma excrementigallinarum. Taxonomy (GTDB): domain Bacteria; phylum Bacillota; class Clostridia; order UBA1381; family UMGS1253; genus Aphodoplasma; species Aphodoplasma excrementigallinarum. The sequence goes on from DVOF01000142.1 coordinate 25,404, forward strand.
GCCGAGCTGATCAACGAGACGACGAAGGAAGAACTTACGATCGAGGCGGATCAGCAGAAGGCCGCGGAGCAGGAGGCTGCGCTTGCGGAGCATGAGGCTACGCGCGGCGAGATTGCGGCGCGCGTCAATGAAAAAAATATCGCGCTGACTGCGGCGCGCAAAGACATTGCCGCATGCGACTACCGGATCCGTGATGCAAAGGCGCAGGCCGAGACGGCGCGCGGCGAGATTGCGGCGAAACAGGCGGATATAGATGGGCTGAAAGAAAAAAACAGTTCGATCGCGGCGCAGGTCCGGGACAAGGAAGAACAGGCCGCCGCGGCGCAGGAACAGGCTAAAACGCTGCTCGGCGCAGTCGCTGTGCTGTGCGAGCAGCGCGACGCGGCGCGGACGCGTGCGCGCAGTTTACTGGAGGAAAACAAGGAGGCGCGCGAGCAGATATACGCGCTCAAGGAGGAACAAAGCCGGATCGACAACAAGCGTACCCGGCAGGAGAGCGAGCTCGATACTATTACGGCGAAAATTTGGGAAGAATACGAAGTGACATACCTGAGCGCAAAAGAATACGAGGTCGACATCGGGCCGGCCGGCGTGGCAAAGTCGCGCGTGGGCGAGCTGCGCGCAAAGATACGCGCGCTCGGGAACGTCAATGTCGACGCAATCGAGGAATATAAGTCCGTCAAGGAGCGGTTCGACTTTCTGTCGGGGCAGGCGGCTGACCTCGCCGGGGCGAAGGAAAGCCTCGAAAAGCTGATTGAGTCGATCCAGGAGAAGATGAAAAAGCAGTTTAAGGAGCAGTTTGCGGTGATTGGCCGCTATTTTTCCGAGACGTTTGCCGAGCTGTTTGGCGGCGGGCGGGCGGAGCTCCGCCTGACTGACCCGGGCGACGTGCTGGGCAGTGGGGTTGAGATCGACGCGCAGCCGCCGGGCAAGAAGCTGCAAAACCTGAGCCTGTTGTCGGGCGGGGAGATGGCGTTTACGGCGATTGCGTTGCTGTTTGCAATCTTGAAGGTGCGCCCCACGCCGTTCTGCGTGCTCGACGAGATCGAGGCGGCGCTCGACGAGGCGAACGTGTACCGCTTTGCCGACTATGTCAAAGCGTACAGCAAAAAGACGCAGTTTATCTTAGTGACGCACCGGCGTGGCACCATGGAGGCGGCAGACCTGCTCTACGGTGTGACCATGCAGGAAAAGGGCGTGTCGAAGCTTTTGGCGCTGCATTTGGACGAGGCGGTCCGGACGGCGCAGGCAAAATAAAGGATGAAACGGGAAAGGATACGGAATAATGGGATTTTTTGATAAACTGAAACAGGGGCTGAGCAAGACGCGCGACGCGTTTTCTGAAAAGGTGAACTCGGTGTTTGCCACGTTTGTGAAGGTGGACGAGGAACTGTTTGAGGAGCTGGAAGAGGCGTTGATTACGGCGGACGTCGGGATGGAGACGTCCATGTATATCATAGAGGAGCTGCGCGACCGCGTTAAAAAGGCGCGGATCGAGGATGCAGACGGCGTAAAGGCAAAATTGCAGGAGATCATCGCTGAGATTATGGCAGAGCAGGAGACGGAGCTTGACCTCTCCGGGACGCCGGCGGTCATCCTTGTGATTGGCGTCAACGGCGTGGGCAAGACGACCACGATCGGGAAGCTTGCCGCGCGGTTCAAGGCGGACGGCAAGCGGGTCATGCTTGCGGCGGCGGATACGTTCCGCGCGGCGGCGATCGACCAGCTGCAAATCTGGGCCGACCGGAGCGGGTGCGAGATCATCAAGCACAGCGAAGGTTCAGACCCGAGCGCCGTCGTATTCGACGCGGTAAATGCGGCGAAGGCGCGCGGCGTGGACGTACTGATCTGCGACACGGCGGGCCGGCTGCACAATAAAAAGAATCTGATGGACGAACTGGGCAAGATAAGCCGCGTGGTGGAGCGGGAAGCGCCCGCTTCGTCGCGCCACGTCTTTTTAGTGCTTGACGCAACGACGGGCCAGAACGCAATCAGCCAGGCCAAATTGTTCGGCGAGGCGGCCAGCATCGACGGCATCGTGCTGACCAAGCTCGACGGCACGGCAAAGGGCGGCGTTGTGATTGGCATATGCCGGGAGCAGAACATCCCGGTGCGCTATATCGGCGTCGGGGAAGGCATCGACGATATGCAGCCGTTTGATGCGGCGGATTTTGCAAAGGCGTTGTTTGAATAATTTGAATTAACCGGGGTTTATGTTTGGTGATTGTCTGCGCGGCGTATTGGGCGCTGCGGAAAGGGTGGTAGCGCAATGGCGTTTGAAATGAGTGATTTTAAAAAGGCAAAGGACGCGCGCGGCGGGGGAAAATGGGGCGCAAAGGTGCTGATCTGGATTCTGGCGCTGATCTGTGTCGCGCTTGTCGTCGGGTTTTGCGCGTCTGTGCTGACTGACTATATCCAGATCAAGGAAATCGGGCAGGAGTATGTCAGCGTATTCTGGACGAATATCCGGGTACGGCTGATTGCACAGATCGTCAGCTTTTTGATCGTGTTTGCGCTGTTTATGGCAAACAACATCGTGCTGCGGCGGATCTCGCTCAAGGAAAACGGCGATTTGGTCCTGATTGCAAAGGTTTTGCCCATGGTTCTGGTAACGTTTATCATTGCATTCATTGCGAGCCGCTTCATCAGCGACAATGTGTACAGCCGGTTTCTGACGTTTGCCAACTCCACCTCGTTTAACCGGGTGGATCCGGTGTTTTTCCAGGATATCGGCTACTATATGTTTATCCGGCCGTTTATGGTGTCGTTGATGGACAGCGTCAAGATTATTCTGCTTATTCAGACATTGTACACGCTGCTGGTGTATATTCTGCTGCATGCGCGCGGCGGGCTGGAGCATTTTGGGGAGATTTTTCGGAACAAGAGCATTGTCATCCACAATATCGTCAATGTGCTGCTCATCTTCATCAGCGTTGCAATCACGTTTAAATATAATGCGGAAGACATTTTGTATGGCAGCTTCGGCGAGCTGTTTGGCGCAGGATATACCGACATATATGTCTGGACGCCGTTTTTTAACTTTGCGCCTTACCTGCTTTTGGCAGTAGTGGCGGCGACGGTGTTTTTCCTTCTGCGCGGCAAAATCAAGGCCGGGATACTCAGCGTCTGCGTTTTCCCTGCGGCATGGGTTTTGACCGGCGCGATTGCGCTTGTGGTGCAGACGTTTGTCGTTGCGCCAAACGATGTGGCGGTCGAAGCGCCGAACATTGCAAACAATATCTATATGACGCGCGAGGCCTATGGGCTTGATAAGATCATCGAGGTGGAGTTTCCGATTGAGAATACGCTTAGCGCCGAAGATTTGGAAGAAAACCAGACAACGCTGGAGAATATCCGGATCATTGACTATAACTCCAATGTCACAGCAATGAACAAGCTGCAAGGGATTAAGCCGTACTATACGTTCAAAAGCGCGGACATCGTGTCGTACGACGTCGATGGGAAGCCGACTGCGGTTGCAATCGGCGCGCGCGAGCTTGACCCGGAAAAGCTGGCGGCAGAAACAAGCGACACCTATCTGAACAAAACCTACAAGTATACGCACGGCTACGGCGTGGCGGTCAATCCTATGAACGAGGCGACCCAGGAGGGGCAGCCGAACTTCATTGTGCGCGACATCCCGACCATCTCGGACGCGGGCATGGTCGATGTGACGCAGCCGCGTATCTACTATGGCGAGTTTACCAATGAACATGTTATCGTCAACACGAAGCTGAAGGAGATCGACTATTCGGAGGGGCAGACGAATGTGGAGTTCTCGTATGACGGTACGGGCGGCGTCAACTTAAACTGGATGAACCGGATCCTGTTTTCCATGATGTACGGCGACTACAAGATGCTTGTGTCGAACCAGATCACCTCAGAGAGCAAAATCCTTCCGAACCGGAACATTCTTGAGCGGGTGAAGAAGGTTGCGCCGTTTTTCGAGTACGATGAAAACCCATATCTGCTGATCGACGACAGCGGAAGGCTCAAGTGGATTATCGACGCGTATGCGACGTCGGAGTATTATCCGTATGCGCAGAAATACGGGAAGTTCAACTATATCCGGAATAGCGCGAAGGCGGTCGTGGACGCATATGACGGCAGCGTGACGTTCTATATCACGGACGAATCCGACCCGATCGTACAGACGTATAAAAAGATATACCCGAGCCTGTTTTCCAGCGAGCCGATCCCGCAGGATTTAAAGCGGCACATCCGCTACCCGGAAAAGCTGTTTAAGATTCAGGCGGAGATGTACAAACAGTACCATATTACCGACGCACATGTCTTCTATAACAAGAGCGACGTGTGGGACATCGCAAAGGAAAAATACGCCAAGGGCGACAGCCAGTACATCGAGCCGTATTACAATATGATGGAGATCGAGGGCTTTGACGAGAAGGGCGAAAGCCTGCTGCTTACCATGCCGTTCACCATCCAGAATAAGGATTATATCAGCAGCTGGCTCGCCGCAGGGTCGGACGATAAGTATTACGGGAAGCTGGTTTTGTACCGGTTTACCAATGCGGAGAAAAACGCCTACGGCACTATGCAGATGGAGAACCGCATTGACAACGACCCGACGATTTCGAGCCAGATGACGCTCTGGGGCCAGGGCGGGTCCTCGGTCGTACGGGGCAATATGATCATGGTTCCGATCAAGGATTCCCTGCTGTATGTCGAGCCGGTTTACATTACGACGAACAATACGGCGGCCTTCCCGGAGCTGAAGCGTATTATTGTCGCGTATAAAGAAAAAATTGTGATGGAAGCGACCTTGCAGGAATGCTTTGCCAAGCTGTTCGCCGAGGACGGCACGTCGCAGGGCGGTACGTCCGGGTCATCCCCGGGAGACACAACTGCACAGCCGCCCCTGTTGACGCCGCCCGCTGAGGGGGGACAGGACGAGGCGGAGCAGATCCTCCTGACGGTGATCGAATTATATGAGCGGTATAAACAGTACAATGCAGAAAACGACTTTGAAAATGCGGGGAAAATCATGCGCGACATCGACGAAAACCTCAGCCGCGCCAACGAACTGCTTATGCAGGGGACGGAGGAAGGGCAAACTGTGCCGGAGGAGGACGCGGCGGCAGCCACGTCTACGCCGGATATGCAAACTGAATAGGTTTTCCGATCATAAAAGGGCGGCCATATGGCCGCCCTTTTCGCACGTGCCTGTCCTGCGCTTCTAAAAAATACATGAAATATTTCCGTGCATTTGTGCATATAAATCTCATTAAGAGGTGAGGCTATATGAAATGCGCAATCGTTTCGCTTGCAGAAAATGCACAGGAACAGCACGGATTGGTCAGATGGATACCTGGCCGGAAAAACAGGATATTCGACCTTGAAGTTGTCCATGCGCAGCAGCCCGTCACGATTTACATCCTGCCCTATACAAAGGAAGAACTGCGCAGTAAAAAGGAAAAAAAGCAGGCAAAGCTGTTTGCGCGGTGTATCCGGGATCTGCAAAGCAGAAATGTCGGCTGTGTATATCTGGCCGACGATGTGCTTGATTTCGCGCCGGCCGGGGCGTTCAGCCGGTGCTTCCAGCTTCCCTCCGGCAAGGCAGTGTTTGACCATATGCTTTGCGAGGCACTGAAATGGTGCGCGAAAAAGGCGCAGCTCGACCTTATGGAGGCGGAGGTTGGGATTTGGCAGGATTGCTTTGATGAGCATGGGTACCGAATCCTGGAAAGTGTGTGTGAAGAATTGAAATTTGCGACCCTGTACACCAATTCTGCTGAATCGGCGCGGGTATTTGCGGACAAACTGTATTTGCAGACGGGATTGTCGCTGAAAATTTCCAAAAAGCTGACTGGCATGAACCGGTGCGACATTGTTATCCTGACCCAAAAGCTGGAGCAGCAAATCGTACGGGAGGACACGGTGGTGCTCGACGAGAGCGGCGCGTATCCATATCGTTGCAGAAATACGATGGAGTTTTCTTTGCCGTTTGGGTTCAATGCGCTCATGCCGTATCTGGACGGAGCGGACCAGCGCGGCATGGAGTTTCTACTGACTGCATGCGGCGTACGCCTGTATAAGGGGACTGACCTTCCGTCCGAGCTGAAGGAGATTGGATGCTCGCTCAAAAAAGTCCTATACAAACCGCACAAAACCTGCTTGACAAATTAATTGCAAGATAGTATAATATATAAAATATATGGGGAATTTGGCAGCTTTGTTATGAAATCAATCCGAAATTTGAAATACATTTGCTTGCTGTCTCTTATACACATCT
>DVOF01000143.1 GCA_018713805.1 Candidatus Aphodoplasma excrementigallinarum
CATGGTCATCAACCAGCAGCTTACGCTCGGTGAGTTTTTACTGTTTTACAACCTGAACTGGCTAATCAACGAATCGATGCGCCTCGTCGGCGTTGTCATCAACGACAGCCAGCGGTTCTTCTCGTCTACCCAGAAGGTCATGCAGCTCTACTATGCGCGCTGCGACGTGAAAAATGGCGAAAACCCATACATACCGGACGAGAAGGAGGAAAAGGCAGAAGGACGTGTCGAGTTCCGCAATGTCAGCTTCAGCTATGACAAGACGGCTGTGCTCAAGGATATTTCCATCACGGCGGAGCCGGGGCAGACGATCGGGATCATGGGGCCGACCGGCTCAGGCAAGACGACGCTCGCTATGCTGATGGCGCGCTTTGCCGATGTGACCGGCGGCAGCATCGAGATCGACGGTGTGGACGTCAAAGACTATGACCTGCGCGCCCTGCGCGCCAAAATCGGGTTTGCCATGCAGGACGTGTTCCTCTTCTCGAACACGATCGACGCCAATATCGCATACGGCAAGCCCGATATGGAGGAGGACGCCGTCTACGCATATGCGAAAATGGCGGACGCGGACAACTTCATCCGGCGGATGCCGGACGGCTACGACACGATTGTGGGCGAGCGCGGTGTGGGATTGTCCGGCGGGCAGAAGCAGCGTATCGCGCTGGCGCGGGCGCTGGCGTATGAGTCGCCGGTCGTCGTTTTGGACGATACGACCTCTGCTGTCGACATGGAAACGGAAAAGTATATCCAGGAGCAGCTTGCGCAGCGCGGCGGGACGCATACGACCTTTATCATTGCACAGCGTATCTCCTCGGTGAAAAACGCGGACTGCATTTATATCATCGAAAATGGTAGAATTGCGGAAAGCGGCACGCACGGGGAACTGCTGGCGAAGAAGGGCTACTACTACGATATCTACTGCTTGCAGCAGGGGATTACCCTTGACAAGGAGGAGGTGGGCCAAGGTGCCGAATGAAAAGGTGAAGCAGACGCGCAATAAGTACGACGTGGATGAAGTGCTTGAATCGCCGTTTAGCTTCAAGCACTTCCGCAGGAGCGCCAAATATATCAAGCGGCATGCAAAAGAGCTGGTCACCGCGCTGATATTCAGCGTGATTGCGATCGTAGCCGGCCTGACCTTCCCATATATCCTGATGATTATTACCGACACGCTGATCCCGGCGGGCAACTACTGGGGGATCGGCGCAGTTGGCGCAGTTGGGTACATACTGGTTTTAATCATTATGTATTCGGAGCGCAGGCGCGGGCTGATCAGTAACCGTGCAGGCCAGCAGATCGTGTCGGAAATCCGCGCGGATTTGTTTGCCCATTTGCAAACGCTGCCGTTCGACTATTACGACTCGCGGCCGCATGGGAAGATTCTGGTGCGGGTTGTCAACTATGTCAACTCTGTGGCGGACTTTTTCTCCAACGGGCTGATTAACATTATGCTCGAGCTTTTGAGCCTGTTGTTTATCCTGTTTTTCATGCTCGCAACGAGCGCGAAGCTGACGCTCGTGGTGCTGGCCGGGCTTGTCCCGTTTGCGGCGTATGTGCTGCTTGTGAAAAATGCACAGCGCAAGGCGAGCCGGATTTTCTCGAACAAGAACTCGAATATGAACGCCTACTACCAGGAGAGCATCGACGGCATGAAGGTCACGCAGTCGTTTGACCGCGAGCCCATGAACCAGGGCATCGCGGAGAAGATGGCGCGCGCATGCTCGGAATGGTTTGTAAAGCGCGCTTCCATCGCCCATACGATGTTCCCGTCCGCGATTTTGATCTCCGCAATCGTGACGGCAGCGATCTATCTAATCGGCGTGGGGATGGGCGAAACGATGAGCGTCGGCGTCATCATCGCCATGGGGGCGTACTGCGGACGCTTCTGGCAGCCGATCCAGAACCTTGGTAACCTGTACAACAGCGTCATCGACACGGCGGCGTATCTCGAGCGTATTTTTGAGGTTATGGACGTCGAGGCAGAAATCGTTGACAAGCCGGGGGCTTATGATCTGCCTGATGTAAAGGGAGACGTAAGATTTGAGCATGTATTCTTCGAGTATGAGCCCGGCGTCCCGATTTTGAAGGATGTGACCTTCCGCGCAAAGCCGGGCGAGTCGATTGCGCTCGTGGGGCCGACCGGCGCGGGCAAGACGACGGTTGTCAGCCTGCTCGCCCGCTTCTACGACATCCAGTCCGGCGCAATCACCATTGATGGGCACAGCATTTACGACGTGACGCTTAAGTCCCTGCGCGAGCAGATGGGGATGATGCTGCAGGATACGTTCATCTTCTCGGGGACGATCATGGACAACATCAAATACGGGCGGCTCGACGCGACGGACGAGGAAGCGATCGAGGCGGCGAAGGTCGTGTCGGCGCACGAGTTTATCTCCGCCCTGCCGGAGGGGTATAACACAATCGTGACGGAGCGCGGCAGCTCGCTGTCTGCCGGCCAGCGCCAGCTCATCAGCTTTGCGCGTACGCTTTTAGCAGACCCGAAGGTGCTCATTCTCGACGAGGCGACGTCGGCGATTGACACAAAGACGGAACTGCTCGTCCAGGAGGGGCTGCAAAGCCTGCTCAAGGGCAGGACGTCGTTTATCATTGCGCACCGTCTGTCCACCATCAAGCACTGCGACCGGATTCTGTACATCGACCAGAAAAACATTGCCGAATCCGGCAACCATCAGCAGCTTTTGGACGCGCAGGGCCTCTACTATGCGCTTTATACCTCACAGCTTACAGAGTAAACAAAACTATCTCAGGCCGGACATTTTGTCCGGCCTTTTTTCATAAAAAAAACATTGCCCCGCAAAAGAAAGCATGGTATGATATAATTATATCGTAAGTTAGGATGGTGGAGTATGCGAATCAGAAGGATAAAAAAACCGATTACTATATTGCTGTCGCTTTGTATGCTGCTGGCCGTTTCGGCGTTCCCTGGCGCAGCCAATGCAGAGGGCGGCGCGGCGGCCTACTTGCCCCTGTTTACAACAACGGACGGGCTGGCCATATTTGAGGCGGAACAAGCCTACTATAACCCCGAAGTATTCAGCGTCGTAAGCGGCGACGACAATATGTCCGGCGGCGCCGCACTGTATACGGAAAAGGGGTCGCTCAACCCGGACAAGATCGAGGGCAACCCGGTAAATATGGGCCTGCAGGTCCAGGTCGACCACACGGGGACGTATGCGCTCTGGCTGCGCGTAAGGCCAAATTCCGTGAGCAAGAGCATCTATGTCAGCGTCAACGGCGGGGCCTACAATTCCATGAGCATTGGCGATACGCCGGGCGAGTGGCACTGGTTCAAGGTAGCCTCCACCTACCGGGTCGAGGCCGGCAGTACGATTACCTATAAATTTTCTCCCAACAACGGCTGGTTTACAATCGATAAGATTTTGGTTACATCAGAGCGGTTTATGCACCCAGAGGGGATGGAGGGTACACTTATCACCGACGATACGACCCTGCCGGACGGCGTATACAATACGCCCACCTTTACCCCGCCGCCGGAGCATCCGCGCCTGTATTTCACGGCGGACGACATCCCGCAGATTCTTGCCAATGCAAAAAAAACGCAGAACCTGTCGGCATGGAGCCAGCACCAGGCCAATCTGACAAAGGATACGGGCACGGACGGCGTTCTGCCTGAGCCAAGCCCCGGGGAGAGCAACAACAACAATACGTGGCTCGGCTGGTTCGAGAGCTGGGCGTTTGAATACGTGACCAACGGAAACGAAGAACTCGGGCGCAAGGCGATCGACAACATCAAAAACTTTGCCGAGTCAGTCGTATACATAAATCCAAAGGATGACGCCTACACCCGCAACGCGGGCCATCTCATCTTCACGATCGCTGAGGTGTACGACTGGTGTTATCCGCTTTTGACCGAGGAGGATAAAACCTACCTGATCGAACAGTCCATTGCAATCATTTCCGACGGGATCGAGGTCGGCTGGCCGCCGACGGGGCAGGGCGCGCTCACCGGCCACGGCAGCGAGGCGCAGACCCTGCGCGACCTGCTGTCGTTCGCCATCGCTACATATGACGAGCGGCCCGACATCTACAACATGGTAGCCGGGCGGTTTTTTGACGAGTTTTTGCCCGCGCGCCAATTCCACTATACGTCGCATATGTTCCACCAGGGAAGCGGCTACGGCAGCTACCGCGGGCAATGGGACTACAACTCCACGTGGATTTTTGACCGGATGGGGCTGCCGAACGTATACGGCGACGACCAGCAGTATACGGGCTATTGGTTTATTTATATGATGCGGCCGGACGGCGTGCCGTTTTCCGACGGGGACGCAAGTAACAACGGCCGGACGCCCGGCAGCACCTACACGGGCTACCGGCGGGTACACTTCCTGTTGTCGAACTACTACAAAGACCCGTATCTGAAGCAGGCGGCGCTCGAGGCGGGCAGCGGCTCCTCCTTCTCGTATGGGCACGGCAATACAAGCCCGGTGGAATATTTGATTTTTAACGACCCGGATTTAAGCGGCAAGCCCATCAGCGAGCTGCCGCTCACAAAGTACTTTGGCTCCCCCATGGGGCACATGATGGCGCGGACGAGCTGGGAGGACGGGCTGGAGTCGAACGCCGTTGTCGCGCAGATGAAGGTGGGCGAGCTGTGGTTTGCCAACCATCACCACCTCGACGCAGGCCACTTCCAGATTTATTACAAGGGTTTGCTGGCTGGCGACTCCGGCCGGTATGAAAAGTATGGGAACGAACATGACGGCGCGTACAACAAACGGACGGTCGCGCACAACACCATTTTGGTCTACGACCCGGACGAAAAAATGTCCTACTTTGGCAACGTCAACGACGGCGGACAGCGGATCCCAGGCGGGGAAAAAGGCACAATCGACGAGCTGCTTGCGGCGGATTATGTCTCCGGCGAGGTGCAGGGGCACGAGTTTGGCCCCGACCCGAACGAGCCGGACTATACCTATCTGAAGGGCGACCTGACGAAGGCGTACAGCAGTGAGAAGATGCAGGACTTTGACCGCAGCTTCATGTTCTATAACCTGAAGGATGAGGAGCACCCTGCGGCTTTGATTGTGTTCGACCGCGTCATCTCGACGGATGCAAGCTTCAAAAAGTCGTGGCTCCTGCACGGTGTGGAAATGCCGGTCGTAAATGGCAACCAGACCGTGTTCCGCAACGACACGATCGGATATAACGGCAAACTGACCGTCGACACGCTTTTGCCGGAGGCCGGCAACACAAATATCGAAATCATTGGCGGGAAAAACAACGACTTTTGGGTAAACGGTGTAAACTACCCGAGTACCACCGTCAATGGAATCAGTGACCCGCTGAATCAGGAGAAAATCCACGATTCAGACGGTTATCGCATCGAAGTGTCGCCCATAACGCCGTCGGAGACCGACTATTTCCTCAATGTCCTGCAAGTCGGGGAAAGCAACCCCGATACGCCCGCGCTGCCGGTGCAGAAAATCGAAACGGACACGCACGCAGGCGTTCAGATAGCAGACCGCGTTGCGCTCTTCTCCAAGCAGGATGGCCGCACGAGCAGGCCGGTGTCGTTCTCCTTCACGGGCGAGGGCACGTATAAGATCAACGTCGCCGACGTGTATGCCGGCGTTTGGACGATCGAAAAGGACGGCGTGACGCTCGGCACAGCTTCCGTCACAGACGAGGGTGGGCTTTTGAGCTTTGAAGGCGGCGCGGGCAGCTACACGCTGACCTATGACGACAGCGCGATTGACCCGAATCTGCCGATCACGATCCGCAATATGGAGGCGCAGACCGCCTCCGGCGCGCTGACAGTCCAGGCGGATATCTCCGGCGCGACCGAGGATGCGTATGTCATGCTGGCGCTCTATAGCGCAGACGGCAACATGGTCTACCTGACGCAGACGCCCTATATTGGGCAGAAGCAATATACATTTACGCTGCCAGCGGCAAACACGCAGGCCACCTCTGCCATGCTCTACGTTTGGAGCGGCAAATATGAGGCGCTGCCTTTGTCTTCGACACAGAAAATTGATTTATAAATTTAATAGAAAGTTGGGGGAAATTGCATGTTACTTTGGATGGATTATGCAGAGGAACTTTTGACGGAATGGAAACAGTGCATGGAGGAAGGGCTGGACGCTTCTGCCTATAAAGAATTGATGGAGCAGATTAAAAAAATGCCGCCGTCGCGTGAGCGGTACCGGCTGGCGGATGAAGTATTTTCTCTCGTGCAAAAACTTCCGCAGCAGAAAGGCTACGCCTATGACGAACCGTCTGATTGGGACGCGATACAGGCGTGCCTTCCAAAGGAGCAGCCCGTTCTTCCCGGCGTGCCGGACCGCGAGGCACTGTCTGAACGGATACACGGCGCGTGGCTCGGGCGGATTATCGGGTGCCTGCTTGGCAAGCCGGTCGAAGGCCGGCGCACCCCCGAACTGAAGGAAATGATGCGCGAGAGCAAAAACGACCCGCTTGACCGCTACTTCTCCTATGGCGATTTTTCGGAGGCATTTTGCGCGGAACACGCAGAATGGATGAACCGCGAGGGGTTTGCCGACCAGCTTGGCGGCGCGGCCCCAAGCGACGACGACACGAACTATACCGTTTTGTCCCTGAAGCTGATTAACAAATATGGGCGGGACTTTACCACCGACGACGTGGCGGAGATTTGGCTCTCCGACCTGCCGGCGATCGTTACCTGCACGGCGGAGCGCGTCGCGTACAGGAATGCGCTCTGCGGCCTTACGGCGCCGGAGACGGCGACGCACAAAAACCCCTATCGGGAGTGGATTGGGGCGCAAATCCGGGGCGATTTGTTCGGCTATATCAATCCCGGCGACCTGAAAACGGCGTCGCATATGGCATGGCGCGACGCGCGCATTTCACATATCAAGAACGGCATATACGGCGAGATTTTTGTCAGCGCCATGCTTGCGGCAGCAGCCGTGTGCGACAACCGCGAGGAAGTAGTCCGCGCAGGCCTGTCCCAGATACCGGAGGCGTCGCGCCTTGCTGAGCGGCTGCGCCTTGTGTTTGACTGGAGCAAGGAGGGGATTTCCATGGAGGAGGCGATTGCGCGCGTCCATGGCCTCTACGACGAATACGACGGCCACGACTGGTGCCACACCATTTCCAACGCTATGCTCGTCGCCGTTGGCATTCTGTTCGGCGAGGGCGATTTGCAAAAGTCGGTCTGCCCCATTGTACAGGCAGGCTTTGACACCGACTGCAACGGTGCGACCATCGGCTCCGTCATCGGTATGATGTACGGTGCGGCCTCCATCCCGGAGAAGTGGGCTGCGCCGCTATGCGGTATGCTCCGTACGGGCGTTGCAGGCTACAACCTCGTCGCAATCTCCGATTTGGCAGACGAAACGATGCATTTGATACCGGAGGTATAAGCATATGAAGCATATTTTAGTTGTCGGCAGCATGAATGCCGACCTTGTGATCCAAACGCCCCGCATGCCCCGTATGGGCGAGACGGTGCGGGGCGGTGGGTTTCGCGTAAATACCGGCGGTAAAGGCGCGAACCAGGCCGCCGCAATCGCAAAGTTAGGCGGCGATATCAAGCTGCTCGGATGCGTGGGCGCGGACCCGTATGGGGAGATGCTCTTGTCCAATTTGTCCCGCTTTGGCGTGCAGACAGACGGCGCACAGACGGTGGATACGGCGACAGGCGTTGCAGTCATCACCGTATGCGGCGGCGACAACTGCATTATTTTGGACGCTGGCGCGAACGCCTGCATGACGCCGGAAGTGATTGACGCGAACGCGGCGCTCTTTGCATGGGCGGACTATTGCGTGCTTCAGCTCGAAATCCCGCTTGAAACGGTGTTGCATACGGCGCGTGCTGCGAAGAAAAACGGGGCGAAGGTCGTTTTAAACCCCGCCCCCATGTGCCCGCTCCCGGAGGAGCTTCTTGCGCTCGTCGACCTGTTCGTGCCGAACAGTTCCGAAGCGGAACTGTTTTTGAGCCATCCGGTCGAAGGCATAGAGGGCGCGAAAGCGGCCGCGGCGGAAATCCGCGCACGCGGCGTACCGGACGTTATCATCACATTGGGGGGCGACGGCTGCGTCTATTCAGTCGGTGGCAGCGTCCAGCATCACGGCATTGTGGACACGCCTGTGGTAGACACCACGGCGGCGGGCGACACCTTTGTGGCAGGCGTGCTCGTCTGCCTCACGGAGGGGAGGTCCATGGCGGAGGCTGTCCGGTTTGCCACGCACGCAAGCGCACTCTGCGTCAGCCGGAGCGGCGCGATGGCGTCCGTCCCGACGCGGGACGAGGTCGAAGCGTTTATGGCTCGCAACGGGAAATAACGCGGCATAAGCAGGAGTATGGTATGACGAATCAGGAAATTTTAGAAATAGCCCTGCGGCAGTCGGCCATTGACATGGGCTGTGCGCCCGCCGACTTTTTGTGCGGGGAAAACAAAGTCGTGGAGTCCCGCCCGCACCCGCAGGCGAGAAAATATTTGAATTTGCCGTTTTTTTGCGATATGGTTTCGTATGGGGCGAACATCGTCGCGGCGGCCGACCCGCGTATTGCTGGGTTTATCACAGATTATATCGGCAGTGGGTCGCCGGCGCATTGTTTTGAAACGCCGAAGATTCACCAATTGTCTGAGGAATTCCGCCAATATGGGAAAAGCGTGTGCTTTATGGCGGAGTATTTCCTGCCGGACAGCGGGCTGCGTCCGCTCCCCTGCGCGTATGAAACGCGGGTACTGACGCAGGAGGACTTTTCGCCCCTGTACACGCCGGAGTGGGGCAACGCGCTGTGCGAAAAGCGCAGGCAGCTCGACGTGCTCGGCGTCGGGGCATACGACGGCGGGCGGCTGGTCGGCCTGGCGGGGTGCTCTGCCGACTGCGATACCATGTGGCAGATTGGCATTGACGTACTGCCGGGCTACCGGCGCAGGGGCATTGCCGCCGCGCTCACGAGCCGGCTTGCCGCCGAGGCGTTTGCGCGCGGGAAGGTGCCGTTCTACTGCGCGGCATGGTCGAACCTCCCCTCCGTGCGCAATGCGCTAAAGAGCGGCTTCCGCCCAGCATGGGTGGAGCTTACAGCCATAGATACAAAACAGGCGATGGAGTACCTTTGACTCCATCGCCTTTAATATTTGATTTCGTCTTTAAAGACGGAAAACGCAGTCGGGAGCGCAATCTCGCCCTCCAGCTGCTGCGGCCCAGCCCAGGTAAACGGCTCCGCCGCGCGCCGGCAGCGGATATAGTATCCCGTCATGTGCCATTCCACGTGGGTAAAGATGTGCTTTTTGCCCACCCGTTTGATCAGCTCATACGGCTCGGCTCCCCAGGCTGCCGCCTGCTGCAGCGCCTCGCTTTCGTCCAGCCCGCCTTCCACATTTGGGAATTCCCACAGCCCGCCGAGCAGTCCACCCTCGCTGCGGCGGCGCAGCGCTACGCGGCCTTCGTGCAGCAGGATAAATACCGTGCGCTCCTCCATACGGCGCTCACGCTTCGGGCTGCGCCGGGGCAGCTCCTCCACTGTTCCATTCTCATACGCCATACAAAACCCACGCGCCGGGCAGCTTTCACAGTGCGGCTGCCCGTTCGGAAGGCAGACCGTCGCCCCCAGCTCCATCAAGCTTTGCGTAAACGCGCCGCACTTGCCGCGCGGGTACACGCGCCGGAGCCACGCTGCCGCCTGCTTTTTTACGGCGGGGGTATCCACCGGCGCAAAAATCTCCAAAATGCGCGCAAGCACGCGCAAAACATTGCCGTCCACCGCAGGCTCCGGCTGTTCAAAGCAGATCGACGCAATCGCCCCCGCTGTATAAGGCCCAACCCCTGGCAGGCGCGCGATTGCTTCATACTCCTGCGGAAACTGGCCACCGTGCTCGCGTATGACCGTCTGTGCCGCCCTCTGTAAGTTTTTCGCGCGGGTATAGTATCCTAACCCTTCCCACAGCTTCAAAAGCCGTTCCTGCGGCGCTGAGGCCAGCGCCTCAATTGTCGGCAGCTCTGCCAAAAACCGCTCGTAATAGCCCTTCACCGCCTCGACGCGCGTCTGCTGCAGCATAATTTCTGACAGCCAAACGTGGTACGGGTCCCGGTCCTTCCTCCACGGCAGGTCGCGCGCCGCGCCGTCGTACCACGGCAGAAGCACATCCGGGAGCAGACCGCAGCGCGTCTCCTTCTCCTGCATAAGCGAGTGAATCCGCTCATAACACCTTTTATAGCGCGGCAGCATATGCGCCTCCTGGCACATCTCCTCCAATTTACCCGCCGCTATCCATGCCACCGCGCTGTTCTCATCGGCTTTGACGCGCAGGGGCTGTTTATCCGGCGCAAGGCAGGCATATGTTATATTATAATGCTCGTGCGCCGCAACGGGACAACCCCGCTTTTTATGAGCCGGCACAGGCAAAATGTCAAACGCGAGCGGCGTACTGCAAAGCGGATATACCCGCTCAATCCCCGTCTCCTCCCGCACTTCGCGCAGGGCGGCGGCGAGCAGGTCCTCCTCGCCGTCTGCGTGTCCGCCCGGCCAGGTATAGGCGTTGTACAGGTTGTGACACACCATCAGGATTTTGTCCATCGCTGAATTGACGACCATTGCGCTGACCGTTACGTGCCGCTTGGCCTCCCGCGTAAGGGGCGGCTCCCCCTCCCTGTCCCATGCAGCGCGTATCGCGGCCTGTACATCCCGTTCCTTTTGCGTGCGCGCAGGGCGGGACAAGGCTTGTCTAAGCATATTCATCTGTCCCTTCACCTGCCCTTCTGCCGTTTGATAAAAAGAAAAGCCCTATAAACACATTGTTTATAGAGCTCACAACCTGGTGG
>DVOF01000144.1 GCA_018713805.1 Candidatus Aphodoplasma excrementigallinarum
GAGGTCAAGGGGCAGGAAAACGTCAAGCGCGCGCTCGAGGTTGCGGCGGCGGGCAACCACAACGTGCTGATGATCGGCAACCCGGGCAGCGGCAAGTCCATGATTGCGCAGCGGCTGCCGACCATTTTGCCGGACATGACGTTCGAGGAGGCGCTCGAGGTGACAAAGATCCACTCCATCGCCGGCGTACTACCGGACGATACGCCGCTGATTACGACGCGTCCGTTCCGGCACCCGCACCACACAATTTCCGCCAACGGGCTCTCCGGCGGGGGACGGACGCCGAAGCCCGGGGAGATCAGCTTGGCGCACAACGGGGTGCTGTTTTTGGACGAGCTGCCGGAATTTGATAAAAATGTGCTGGAGGTACTGCGTCAGCCGCTTGAGGACGGGAGCGTGACGATTGCGCGCGTGAGCGCGACGCTGACATACCCGTGCAACGTGATGTTTGTCGCGTCGATGAACCCGTGCCGGTGCGGCTACTACGGCGACCCGAGCGGGCGGTGCCATTGTACGGAGTCGCAGATTGCGAGCTATCTCGGGCGCGTGAGCGGGCCGCTGCTCGACCGGATTGATTTGCATATCGAGGTCGCGCCCGTGCGCTATAAGGACTTGGAGAGCGACGCGCCTGTGGAGCGGTCGGCGGACATCAAAAAGCGTGTCGACGCGGCGCGCCGGATTCAGCAGGAACGGTATAAAGAGTACAACATTTTTTCCAACTCGCAGCTTACGCCCGCCATGCTCGGCATCTTTTGCAAGCTCGGCGCGCAGGAGCGTGCAATCCTGCAAGGTGCGTTTGACCGGCTCGGCCTGAGCGCGCGGGCGTATAACCGGATATTGAAAGTGGCGCGCACCATCGCCGATTTGGACGAAAGCGAACAGATTCAGGCACGGCACATTGCGGAGGCAATCCAGTTCCGCAGCCTGGACCGGAAATTCTGGAACTAAAAACGATTAATCTACAGGAAAGAGGACGATAGACATGAAATTGGGAGTCATTGGAGCAGGAAATATGGCAAGTGCAATCGTGCGTGGCGTTGCCGCGTCGGGCAAGGTCGCGCCGGGCGACATCTGGGTTTCCGACCTTGACGCGGATAAGCTTGCGACACTGGGCGCATTGGGTATCCACACGTCGGGAAATAATGCGGATGTGTATCAAAACAGCGATGTGCTGATATTTGCAGTAAAGCCGAATATCTACCCGGTTGTGCTGCGGGAAGCGGCGGCGCAAGAAGGGATTGCGGACAAGCTTTTGATTACGATTGCGCCCGGTATCACGATTGACATGGTGAAGTCGTACTTTTCGTGCGGCGTACAGGTCGTGCGCACCATGCCGAACACGCCCGCTATGGTCGGCGCGGGGATGACGGTACTTTGCGGCGACGTGCCGGAGCAGGCGTTTGCGCAGGCGGAGGCGGTGTTTGGCTGCGTGGGGCAGACGCTGCGCCTCGACGAAAAGCTGATGGACGGAGTCGTTGCGCTCAACGGCTCCAGCCCGGCCTACATCTTTATGCTGATTGAGGCCATGGCCGACGCTGGCGTACAGGGCGGCGTGCCGCGTGCGGCGGCGTATACGCTGGCAGCACAGTCGGTGCTTGGGTCGGCGAAAATGGTGCTCGAAACGGGCAAACATCCGGGCGAGCTGAAGGATATGGTGTGCTCGCCGGCCGGCACGACGATTGATGCGGTGGCGGTGCTTGAAAAGCGCGGGTTCCGCAGCAGCATTATTGAGGCGATGGCGGCTTGCACGGAGAAGACAAAGGCTATGGCAGAGCAGTAAAGGGTCTGCTTTGCCGCAGCCGCATAAAAAGATTTATGTAAAACGGAATGTTTGGCCCCCTGCCATCATACAGATTTATTGTATGGATTGGAGGGGGTCTTTTGCATCTGAGAAGAACACTGCCCGGCCTGTTTGGCGCATATGTGCGCAACAACCGGGTACTGCTGACGGTTTGTACGGTTTTTATGATTATCGGGATCTGCGCGGGCAGCTTGTACTGCATTTTCCTGTCCGACGCGCAGAGCGGCGAGCTGCTGCAGAGCCTCGGAAACTTCGGCGCGCTCAAAAGCGCGCAGGGCGGCGCGGTCTTTCTTTCCTCGCTGATTAACATGCTGCAGGTCGCATTTTTTATCTGGCTGTGCGGCTGCACGAAGCTGGGCGTGCCGGTTGCACCGCTGATTCTGGCGCTCAAGGGCTTTGCGAGCGGGTTCAGCATTGCGGCGCTCGTCATGCTCTATGCGGGGACGGGGCTGCTTGCCGCAGCGGCGGGGCTTCTGCCGCAGATGCTTCTGATGTTTGGGCTGATGGTCATGCTGTGCGTCGCGGCAATCAACCAGGCGCTCTACGCGCCGAGAAACGGCGACAAGGCCGAAAAACGGCGCCGTTTCGTATCGTACTGCGTGTTTTGTTCGCTGCTGTTTGGCTGCCTTGTCGTGTGCGCACTGATCGAGAGCTATATTTCGCCCTATCTGATGGTTTGGATATTGGGGCTGTAGCGCCATTGCAGGAAGATACAGGAAGCGGAGGAAGAAAGTTTTTGA
>DVOF01000145.1 GCA_018713805.1 Candidatus Aphodoplasma excrementigallinarum
CGCTCAGCCGCTCTCCTACGTGGCGCGGTATGTATTTTTGACCCGTTTCCGACGCCAAAAACGCATAGGTGGCCTGGTAAAACACCTTATCACCCGTCTTCGCCGCCCAGTCCGGCAGGGCAAGGTTTGGGTTACAGCGGATAAAGTCAAGTTTGAGCAAATCGGCAAACAACGCGCGGTCCCGCCTGCCATGCTCACAGTAAAATGCGGAAAGAATCGCGTACAGGCTCTTTTTGCTCTGCGGCGCGTCCGCATGGCCTTTCTCCTGAAAAAACGACGCCAGTGCGTCAAAAAACGCGTACGCGCTCTCATATTCCTCTATCGCATACTCCAATGCCTTCTCAAACGCGTGGCTGTTGTAATACCGTTCCACCATATCCTCGACGCCTTTGAGGCGCAAAAGCTCCGCATAACTGACAAAGTCGTTTGCCAACACCTCATACGGCGGCTGCGGCGTAAAACGGTAACCGTACACATCTGCCTCCCGTCGGATTTTCGTCCCCTTGAGTAACTTCAAAAACCCAAGCTGGAGCATATCGGGGCGTAGGGCAAACACGTCGTCAAACGACTGCGTAAAGCGGCCATACTCTTCATACGGCAGCCCAGCAATCAGGTCGAGATGGATATGGATGTTATTGTTTTTCTGAAGCGCCGCTACATTTTCCCACAGCCGCGCAAGGTCTGTTTTCCGGTCAATTGCCGCAAGTGTTTCCGGATTGGTCGACTGCACGCCGATTTCGAGCTGGAACATCCCCTTTGGCGCGCCGGAGAGAAGCGCAACCGTTTCGTCGTCCAGAATATCCGCCGCCACCTCAAAGTGAAAGCAGGTCGTTTTGCTGTGCGAGAGGATATAGCGCAGCATTTGTTTCGTACGCACCCGGTCAATGTTGAACGTGCGGTCGACCAGCTTCACGAGCGGCACGCCGCAGTCAATAAAAAGCTGAAAATCCTCCAGCACGCGCGCCAGGCTGAAAAACCGCACGCCGTGCGACGTGGAGGACAGGCAGTAGCTGCAACGGTACGGGCACCCGCGCGACGTTTCATAGTAGACGATTTTGTTTTTCAGCCCGCTTAGTTCCTCTTTTGTATAAAGCCGCGGCAAACTGTCCAAATCTTCAATTACGCGCGGCGGGTTTACGAAAATCTTTCCCGCTCTGCGGTAAGCAAGCCCGCCGACCATGTCCAGCGGCACACCGGACAGGAGTGCCGGCAAGGATGCCTCCCCCTCGCCGCACAGCACATAGTCGATAAACGGGTACTGCTTCAGCACCGCCTCCGCGTCGTAGCTCACCTCCGGCCCGCCGAGCAGAATATCCCGCTCCGGCGCGGCGGCCTTTAGAATCCGGCATACGTCGAGTATAAAACCGATATTCCAGATATAACAGCTAAACGCATAGAGGCCGCTCCCGTCCAGGTAGAGCTGCGCGGCGGCCTTTTCCGGCCGGTCGTTGATGGTAAACTCACGTGTAATGACCGTTCTATCCGCCAGCGCCTTGCCCAGACACCGCAGCGCCAGCGAGGAATGCGAATAACTCGCATTCACCGCCGTCAGGCTGATTGCTTGATACCGTTCCATGTTATCTCTTCCGTTTCATTTGTTCAAATACCGCATTGCCGCTTCGGCAAGCACGCTCACGCCGAGCGGCAGGCAGTCCTCGTCGAGGTTGAAGTTCGCGCTGTGCCACGGATGCGTGCAGCCCTTCTCCTCGTTCCCGCACCCAAGGTAGAAGTATGACGCGGGCACCTTGTTCGCCACATAGGAAAAGTCCTCCCCGCCCATGAACGGCGTTTCGAGACGGATGACTTTCCCTTCTCCCACGACCGCGCACGCGCTCTGCCCGACCAGCTCCGTCATGGCAGAGTCGTTGATGAGCGGCGGGTACATATAGCGGAATTCATACGAATACGTCGCCCCCATTGCGGCACAAATCCCGCCCGCTATCTGCTCAATCCGCTCGGACAGCAACCTGCGCGTCGCGTCGTCAAACGCGCGTGTTGTGCCCTTGAGTACGACCTCATCCGGTATTACATTATAAAACTGCCCGCCGCTGATCTGTCCCACAGAAACGACAGCCGGCACAGCCGCGTCGATATTGCGCGCCGTAATGCTTTGCAGACCCTCGACCACCTTTGCGGCGGTAAGAATCGGGTCGATTGTCTCATGCGGGTACGCGCCGTGCCCGCCCTTGCCGCGGATGATAAGGTCAAACTCGTCCGGAGCCGCCATCAGCGCGCCGCTTTTGATCGCAATTTTGCCGCATGGGTACGTCGGCTCCACATGCAGGGCGAGCGCCGCGTCCACGTTTGGGTTTTCGAGCAGGCCGTCCTCAATCATCGGCTCTGCGCCGCCCGCGCCCTCCTCAGCGGGCTGGAACATCAGCTTTACTGTGCCGCAAAATTCCTGCTCCATCGACTTTAACAGCTTCGCCGTCCCAAGCAGCATCGCCACATGCGAGTCGTGCCCGCATGCGTGCATCCTTCCGTCTACTTTTGAGCGGTAGGGCACATCGTTTGCCTCCTGGATTGGCAGGCCGTCCATGTCCGCACGCAGCAAAAGCGTTTTACCTGCGCCTTTTTTGCCGTGAATCAGTCCCACGACACCGGTTTTCGCATAGCCGGTTTTGTATTCGATGCCAAGTTCCTGTAAGCGCGCCTGCACAAACGCGCTCGTCTTTTCCTCTTGGAAGGCCAGCTCCGGATGCGCATGAATGGTCCGCCGGTCGCATATCAGCTCGTCTTTGATTTGCTCCGCCATAGCACAAATCTGTTTTGTATCAGCCATTTTACCACCTCCGCAAAAAAGGAAGGCCGCCCCACGCCGGCGACACGGCGAAGCCAAAAGCAAGCCTTCCTCTGTTTTACCTATTGTATTATTCCATTGCGTCCAGATATTCCTTCAAAAGCGCATTCATCGTCTGCGGGTTTGCCTTGCCCTTCGACAGGCGCATTGTCTGCCCGACGAGATAGCCTATCGCATTCTTCTTGCCGCCGCGGTAGTCGTCGACCGACTTCTGGTTATTGGCAAGCACTTCCTCCACGATTTTCCGCAGCGCACCCTCATCGTTGACCTGCTCGAGGCCTTCTTCTTTTACGATAACGTCCGGCGCTTTCTGCGTTTCAAACATGATTTCAATGACCTTTTTCCCGGCCGTATTGCTGATCGTGCCCTTTTCAATCAGCGCAATAAACGCCACGAGCGCCTCCGGCGTAATCTTCATATCAGCAAACTCGATATTTTTTTCGTTGATCAACCGCGCAATGTCGCCAAGGAGCCAGTTTGCAACCGTCTTTGGCTTTGCGCCCAACTTTGCACACGCTTCAAAGTATGCGCTCATGCTTTTGCTCGCAGAAATCAAGCCCGCCTCATAGTCTGTAATGCCGTACTCGCTTACAAAACGGGCGCGCTTT
The DNA here is from genome assembly GCA_018713805.1 of Candidatus Aphodoplasma excrementigallinarum. GTDB lineage: Bacteria > Bacillota > Clostridia > UBA1381 > UMGS1253 > Aphodoplasma > Aphodoplasma excrementigallinarum. Next base: position 3,409 of record DVOF01000145.1, read on the forward strand.
GCGCTCGGCAGCTCCGGAATCAGCGCGCGGATCGACTCGATCATATCGTCGGTCACAACGATCGGAACGAGGTCCGGCTCCGGGAAATAGCGGTAGTCGTGCGCGTCCTCTTTCGAACGGAGCGCGTAGTTCTCGCCGTCCTCATCGCTCCAGCGCAGCGTCTGCTGCTTCACGGCGCGGCCTTCTTCCATTTCCTCGATCTGCCGCTTCGCCTCGTACTGAATCGCACGGTACGCCGCCGAGAACGAGCTGACGTTCTTCATCTCTGTGCGCGTATTGTACTCCTTCTGCCCGAACGGGCGCACCGAAACATTGATGTCGCAGCGCAGCGACCCCTCCTGCATTTTGCAGTCGGACACCTCAAGGCACTCAAGTATCGACTTAAGCTCCTCCAAAAACGCCTTCGCTTCCTCTGCGCTGCGCATATCCGGCTCGGAAACGATCTCGATCAGCGGCACGCCGCAGCGGTTAAAGTCGACGAGCGACTTACCCGGTATAACGTCGTGCAGGAGCTTGCCCGCGTCCTCCTCGATATGGATACGCGTCAGGCCAATCGACTTTTTCCCGTTTTCCGTTTCAATGTCGACATGCCCGCCGACGCAGAGCGGCAAATCAAACTGCGAAATCTGGTATGCCTTCGGCAAGTCGGGATAGAAGTAGTTTTTCCGGTCCTGCTTGCCATAGCGCGTAATCTCGCAATTGGTGGCAAGCCCCGCCTTGATTGCATACTCCACCACTTTCCGGTTCAGAACCGGGAGCGTGCCCGGCATACCGGTACAAATCGGACAGCAGTGCGTGTTCACGTCGCCGCCGAACTCGGTCGTGCAGCCGCAGAAGGCCTTTGTCTTCGTCGACAGCTCCGCGTGCACCTCCAGCCCGATGATAACCTCATAATCCTTATAATCCAATTTGCACGCCCTCCTTTACAAGCTCGGCCTTACGCCGGAAAAGCCCGTAGCCTTTTCATACGCATAAGCCGCCTTCAGAATCGTCTTTTCCGCGAACGAATCGCCAATCAGCTGCAAGCCGACGGGCAGATTGTTCTTGTCAAAGCCGCACGGAATCGAGACAGCCGGGAGCCCGGCAATATTGATCGATACCGTGCAGATATCCGCCAGATACATCTGCATCGGGTCGGTCGTTTTCTCCCCGATTTTAAACGATGTGATTGGCGAGGTGGGCGTCAGCACCACGTCATAATTTGCAAACGCAGCGTCAAAGTCATTTTTGATAATCGTGCGCACCTGCTGCGCCTTTTTATAATACGCGTCATAATAGCCCGACGAAAGCGCGTACGTCCCGAGCATGATCCGGCGCTTTACCTCGCTGCCGAAACCCTCAGAGCGCGTCTTTTTATACATATCGAGCAAATCCTCGAACCCTTCCGCGCGGAAGCCGTACTTCACGCCGTCATAGCGCGCAAGGTTGGAGCTTGCCTCCGCAGAGGAAATGATATAATACGCGGGCAGCGCATACTTCGACATGCGCATGCTGAAGTAGCTCACCCTTGCGCCAAGCCCTTCATAGACTTTGATTGCATCCTGTATCCTGGTTTTCACATCCTCGTCAATGCCCTCGCCGAGATATTCCTCCGGCACGCCGATGCGCAGCCCCTTGATATCCTGCCCAAGCTCGCTGGTGTAGTCCGTTTCCGGCACGTTCAGCGAGGTGGAGTCCATCTCGTCGTGGCCAGCGATGAGGTTCATCACCAGCGCCGCGTCGGTCACGTCCTTCGCGAGCGGGCCGATCTGGTCGAGCGACGACGCAAACGCAACCAGCCCAAAGCGCGACACAAGCCCGTATGTAGGCTTTAATCCCACAACGCCGCAGAACGACGCCGGCTGGCGGATCGAGCCGCCCGTGTCAGAGCCGAGCGCATACATTGCAAGGTCTGCACTGACCGCCGCCGCGCTCCCGCCCGAGCTGCCGCCCGGCACGCGGGTCAGGTCGTAGGGGTTCTTTGTTTTCTTAAAATACGATGTCTCCGTGGAAGACCCCATCGCAAACTCATCCATATTGAGCTTACCGAGTATTGGCGCGCCCACCGCTTTTACCTTTTTCGCAACAAAAGCGTCGTACGGCGGCACGAAATTCTCCAGCATTTTAGATGCGCACGTCGTCGTGATATCCTTTGTGCAGATGTTATCCTTGATCGCCATCGGCACGCCCTCAAGTGGCGCAAGCTTCTCGCCCGCCGCAATCTTTGCGTCTACGGCCTTTGCCGTTTCCATCGCATAGTCGAACGTATTGGTGATATAGCTTTCCACCTGCTTGTCCACCGATTCAATCCGCTCAATCACAGCGCGGGTCAGCTCCTGCGATGTCACTTCCTTTTTCGCAAGCAAGTCCATCGACTCATGCGCCGTCAGTTTACACAAATCCATTTTCTTTCCTCCTATTCGACAATCCGCGGCACGGTGTAGCAGCCCGCCTGCTTTGCCGGCGCATTTTTCAGCAGTTCGTCCCGGTCGTAGGATTTTTTCACCGTGTCGGAACGCAGTACATTTTCAACCTTGATCGCGTGGTTTGTCGGCTCAATCCCCGCCGTGTCAATCTCGCTCAGCGCGTCCGCAAACGTGATGATGTCCGCCATCTGCGCACGCAGCGTCTCTGCTTCCTCGTCGGTCACATTCAGCCGCGCGAGGTTTGCAACATATTTGACCTCTTCCGTCGTAATCTTCAACAAAAGCCCTCCCATCCAGCAAATTTCCAAAATAAACTTGTTCTATTATACCTTATTTGACAGCAAGTTTCAAGTAATGTCTGCCATTTGCTTAAATTTTTCTTCGTCGATCACTGTTACGCCGAGCGCGTTCGCCTTGTCGAGCTTGCTTCCCGCCTCCGCGCCTGCCAAGACAAAATCCGTCTTTTTCGACACGGAGCCGGACACCTTTCCGCCCATCCGTTCGATGATTTCCTTTGCCTCTTCGCGCTTATAGGTCGGCAGCGTCCCCGTCAACACAAACGTCTTGCCCGCAAAGCGCAAGTCGCTCTCGTCCGCCTCCTGCGCCGTAAAGTTCACGCCTGCCGCGCGCAGCTTTTCAATGGATGCGATGTTTTTCGGGTCTGCAAAAAAGGCCAATATGCTGTCGGCCATGACTTCCCCGATTTCGTCGACCGAGACGAGCTCTTCCCTGCTCGCCTGCATCAGGCGGTCGAGCGAGCCGAACCGCTTTGCCAAAAGCTTGCCCGGCATCTCGCCGACGCGCCGGATACCGAGCGCATAAATCAGGCGGCTGACGTCGTTTTGCTTGCTCGCCTCAATTGCGCGCAGCAGATTGTCCGCCGACTTTTCGCCCATTTTATCCATTTGCGCAACTTCCTCGGCCTTTAAATAATAGATATCTGCCGCATGGGAAATGAGCCCGCGCGCAAGCAACTGCTCAATGATTGACGGGCCGAGCCCCTCGACGTTCATGGCCCCGCGCGACACAAAGTGTTCGATATGGCGCTGGAGCTGGGCCGGGCAGTCGAGCCCTGTGCAGCGGTGCGCCGCCTCGCCTTCCTCCCGCACGACGTCGCTGCCGCATACCGGGCAATGCTCCGGCATGGAAAAGACGCGCTCACTCCCGGTGCGCTCCTCCTTGAGCACCTTTACGACCTCCGGGATAATGTCGCCCGCCTTTTGTATCAGCACGCTGTCGCCAATCCGGATATCCTTCTGCACAATGTTGTCCATGTTGTGCAGTGTTGCGCGCGACACTGTGCTCCCCGCCACGCGCACCGGCTCCAATTCTGCCGCAGGCGTAAGCACGCCGGTCCGCCCGACCTGCACCGTGATGTCGAGCACCTTTGTCTTTTTCTGTTCCGCCGGGAACTTGAACGCAATGGCCCATTTCGGCGCTTTTGAAGTCGAGCCGAGGCGCTCCCGCTCTGCAATGTCGTCCACTTTGATGACCGCGCCGTCAATTTCGTAGGATAATTCCAGCCGTTTTTCCCCGATTTCCTTTACCCGCGCAAACGCCGCGTCAATCCCGTGACAGACCGTGTTGTCGATGACTTTAAAGCCCAGACGCCGTAAAAGGTCGAGCGACTCGGAATGCGTCTGGTACGCTACGCCCTCCGCGCGCTGGATGTTGAACACAAAAATATCCAGTCCGCGCTGCGCCGCAACCTTTGGGTCAAGCTGGCGCAGAGAGCCGGCCGCCGCATTGCGTGGGTTGGCAAACGTGCTCTGTTCCTCTTCTTCCCGCTTTTTGTTGAGCGCGGCGAACCGCTGCTTCGGCATAAATACCTCGCCCCGTACCTCGAGAAAGGGCACAGCTTCTTTGAGCTTGAGCGGAATCGAGCCAATCGTGCGCAGGTTCTCCGTCACATTTTCACCTGTGACCCCGTCGCCGCGCGTGCTGCCGCGCGTGAATACACCGTTTACATATTCGAGCGAAACGCTGAGCCCATCGATTTTTGGCTCCACGTTGTAAACCGGCTCTACGCCGAGCGCCGCGCGCACCCGTTCCCCAAAGGCGGTCACTTCCTCTTCGTCAAAGGCGTCCTGCAGGCTCTCCATCGGCACCTCGTGGCGCACTTCCTCAAAGCCTTCCGCCACCGCGCCGCCGACGCGCTTTGTCGGCGAGTTCGGGTCGGCAAACTCTGGGTACTGTTCCTCCAGCCCGGCAAGCTCGCGCAGCATCATGTCATATTCATAGTCGCTCACCGTCGGCGCATCGAGCACATAGTACTCGTAGGCGCACTGGTTGAGCATATCGGTCAGATTCTTGATCCTGTCCTGTATCTCCTTTGGCAACCTGTCTCCTCCTTCTGTTGTGTATCGCAATGCTCTCTATATTATTCCAAATCATATGTATTTTATCACCATTTTTCCATGATGTAAAGCGTTGAAATCCGCGTTTTGTGCGTTTTGACGAGGCGCGGCGGAAAAAGGAAAACTTTGTAGGATTTTGTTCGGATTTTATTTGACATTCTTATGCTTGAAAGCGTATAATAAAGATAAGTGCGGCGGCGCCGCACAAAATTATAAAATATGGGTAAGGAGGTTATCTTAACAATGGATGCTGATCCTTATGTCAGTAGAAACGCTGTAAAACCGAATCATTGTGCGATAGCCTTTTTATCTTTGTGGCATGCCCTGTAGTTTCATGTGTACGTGCCTCAAAAGGCTTTGTCGCCATGACGGGATTTGGAATCTTTTGAGGAAGCAGGTGAAACAATGCTCAATATTTACCGCACGGACGACCGGCAGGTCAACGTATTAAGCAGCTTTGAGCCAGATTGCTGGATTCATCTTGTCGCCCCGACGAGCCAGGAGCTTACGTGGGTGCTGGAAAACACGGGTGTGGAAGAGGACTTCCTGCGCGCGCCGCTTGATGAAGAAGAACGCTCGCGTATCGAGACCGAAAACTCGCAGACCTTGATCTTGGTCGACACCCCATTTATCGAAACCGACGATGACGGAGAAGAGTATATCACGATCCCAATGGGGATCATTTTGCTGGAGGACTGTATCATCACGGTGTGCCTGAAGGACGCGCCGCTTTTGAAGGAATTTTTCAAAGGGCGGGTCCGCGGCTTTTCATCAAAAAAGCGCAACCGCTTTATCTTGCAGGTGCTCTACCGCAACGCGGCGCGGTTTTTGTACTATCTGCGCCGGATCGACCAGAAAAGCAACGATGTGGAGGACGAGCTCCACAAATCCATGAAAAACAAAGAACTAATTGCCATGCTGAAGCTGGAAAAGTCGCTGGTGTACTTTTCCACCTCGCTGAAAGGTAACGAGGCCGTGCTTGAACGTCTGCTTCGCATGACGTTTATCCGCCAGTACCCGGATGATACCGACTTATTGGAAGACGTTATCATCGAGAACAAGCAGGCCATCGAAATGTGTACGATTTACCGCGACATTCTCTCCGGTACGATGGACGCCTTTGCATCGGTGATTTCAAACAACTTAAACATTGTAATGAAGGTGCTCACCCTGATTACCATTATTATGACAATCCCAACCATTGTGGCAAGCCTTTGGGGTATGAATGTAGCGGGAATCCCATTCACAAGCAACCCCTATGGTTTCTGGATTGTGCTGAGTATCAGTATCGTTTTGTCCGGTGTAACGGCATATATTATGAAAAAGAAAAAGATGTTTTGAGAGGAAATTTTTGAACATTTTGTGAAAAATTTATCGAACCCTATTGACAGATATAGTGTTATGATGTATACTGCTTACACTACATATACGATATGTTGTAAGCAAGAAAAATAAAATTATATCAAAATAAGGAGGGTTACACATGAAGAAATTTGTATGCAGCGTATGTGGTTATGTTTACGAGGGCGACACGCCTCCGGCACAGTGCCCAGTATGCAAGGCGCCTGCCGAGAAGTTTAAAGAGCAGACAGGCGAGATGGAATGGGCTGCTGAGCATGTAGTCGGCGTAGCACAGGGCGTAAGCGAGGATATCATCAAAGACCTGCGGGCAAACTTTGAAGGCGAGTGCAGCGAGGTTGGCATGTATCTGGCAATGGCGCGTGTAGCACACCGTGAGGGTTATCCGGAGATTGGCCTTTACTATGAAAAGGCAGCTTATGAAGAGGCGGAGCATGCGGCAAAATTTGCTGAGCTGCTCGGTGAAGTTATTACAGATTCGACAAAGAAAAACCTCGAACTCCGCGTTGCGGCAGAAAACGGTGCGACAGCCGGCAAGACAGACCTTGCAAAGCGTGCAAAGGCGGCAAACCTTGACGCAATCCACGACACCGTCCATGAGATGGCTCGTGACGAGGCGCGACATGGAAAAGGCTTTGAAGGTCTTTTGAAGAGATATTTTGGATAATCGTAAATACGATTAAATACAAATAGATACTCTTGAAAACCCAGTAAACAAGCCACTTTCAGAGGTTTGGTCACGAAACACGGTTAACTAATCTTAGTTAATCGTGTTTTTCTGTATCTAAACGTATCTCGGTTTTATGTGGGCAATTTGTGGGCAAATCGCAAAAAATAGAGCCAAAAAATCAATTTGCCCACAAAAACGCCGGAAACCCGCATGGTTATGCGGTTTTTCGGACCTCGAAGTGATTTTTTTTGTGGGCAAAAATTTTTGAGCGATTTTTGATATGCAAAATTAAGATTCTGATGCTGCTACTGGTATAATTTAATTATCATCTGCTTTAAAAGGAGGTCTTATTATGAAAGGCAGTGTCAGAAAGCGAGGTAAAAAATGGTCGTACCGAATCGATCTTGGGAAAAACGGAGATCAGAGGGCTCAAATTGAAAAAGGTGGATATGCGACAAAGAGAGAAGCTGATAAAGCGCTTGCAGACGCCTTATATCAAATCAATAATACGGGCGATTATGTAGAGAATCAAAAAATCACTTTTTCTCAGGTGTTTACAGAATTCATTGAAAATGAAGCGCCAGCAACTCGAGCATATGCAACAATAAAGCGTTACAATTCGCTTTACAGAAACCATTATGCCGAAAGATTTGGGTCATATTATATGTATCAAATCAGCCGCACTATGATAGAAGATTTCCTCAACGAGAAAAGAGTCTATCTAAGTGAGGAGTACGTGAAGGGCTTATATAAAACATTGAAGGTCATATTTGGATATGCGTATAAGAGAAAATATATGAAAAAAGATATTTTCTGTGAAGTCACTCCTCCTCCCGATCCGAGGCATATCGGCGAAATTAAAACATACACCCAAGAAGAACGTGATGCAATGGAGAAAAGGTTGCATGGAACAAATTTGATTGTATCATATTACATTGCGTTGAATACAGGGCTTAGAGAAAGTGAAGTTTTCGCTCTTCAATGGTCGGATGTCGATTTTGAAAAGAAAAAAATAAAGGTATGCAAACAGCTATTATTCCAAGACAGAAAATGGTGTTTCTGTCCCCTAAAAACGTTA
>DVOF01000146.1 GCA_018713805.1 Candidatus Aphodoplasma excrementigallinarum
TTTATATATAGATAAAAACACCGGCAGGAAATTTCCTGCCGGTGTTTTTATACTAAAATCATTACGCCTTTGCCTTTGCCGCCTTTTTCTTCCCAGGCTGCTCCTTCTTCGTCGCATCGACCCAGGCAGCCCACCACGGGCTTGCTACGAAAATGGAGGTGTAGGAACCGCAAACAACACCAATGATGATCGGAAGTGCAAAATCTTTGAGCGCAGTTGCTCCCATGAAATACAGAACCACGATCGTAATCAACGTCGTAAGTGACGTATTGATCGTACGGGTCATCGTCTGCCAAATACTCTTTTCCGTGATTTCCGTCGCTGTTTCCTTCTTAGAATACTTCATATTTTCGCGGATACGGTCGAAAATAACAATTGTATCGTTGATCGAATACCCCAGCACCGTCAAAATAGCCGCAATAAATGTTGTCGAAAGCGGAATCCCGAAGAGCGCGTATACGGACAGCATGACCAGCACGTTGATCGCCAACGCCGCTACCGCCATCACGCCACGTTTCCACTCAAACCGGATCGAAATATAAATCAGCATCAGAACCGCCGCAATCAGCGAAAACAGAAGCGTATTGAACTTCATCTCGTTACCATAGCTTGCATCCTGGCTCGAAACGCTCATCATCGCTTCGTCCGCAAGGCCGTATTTATCCTTTACCGCTGTAAACGCAGCAGTCTGCTGCTCTTCTGTCAAAACGGTCGATTTTACAACCACCTGGTCAAAATTCTGCCCGGTCGTCTGCACAATCGGCGTAATCTCAATGCCCGCCGCCTCGGCATACGTCTGCCCAAGCTCGTCGCGTTCCGCACCGGAAAGCGTTTTTCCAATATTTATCTGCATGGACGTACCGCCCGCAAAGTCGATATCTTCTTTAAATCCACCGTTGACAATCAAACCAACCACACCCGCAAGTATGAGCACAATGGGGAGCAGTAATAACCAAACCTTGTTTTTTGTAACACTAAACATCTCTTACGCCTCCCTCTTTTTTGCTCCGTAAAGCCGGATGTTTTTCACGTTCAGACCTACGATCTGCTTCAGCAAGAACTTTGTAAGCGTAATTGCCGTCAGCATGGACAGAACAACGCCGATAAACAGCGTAATGGCAAAGCCCTGTACCGTCGCCACGCCCGAGCACCACAATACGACAGCCGCAATCAGCGTCGTGATGTTGCCGTCGATGATTGCGCTGAGCGCACGGTGGAAGCCCGCGTCTACCGACGCGCGTACCGTCTTGCCGCTGTTGAGTTCTTCCTTGATTCTCTCAAAAATAATAACATTCGCATCGACCGCCATACCAATGGACAACACGATACCAGCGATACCGGACAGGCTGAGGTTGATCTGGAACCCGCCGATAATCAGGCACATCAATCCAATATAGCCAACAAGCGCGATATCGGCTACCAGGCCCGGCAGGCGATAAACCGCAATCATAAAGATCATGATCAAGATAATACCGATCAGCGCCGCCCAAAGGCTGGAAGAAAGCGCCGTTTCACCAAGCTCCGGGCCGACCGTGCTGCTCTCGATCGCCGTCAGCGACACCGGAAGCGAGCCGGACTTGATCTGGTTTGCCAGCGTAGAGGCCGACTCCTGGTCAAAACTGCCGGAAATCACGCACGTATCGGAGTTAATCGTATCGCTTACCATCGGCGCAGATACGAGGTTTTCGTCGATCATAATCGCAATGTAGTTTTCTCCGGTGCCGGCTTTCGCCGCAGCGGCCGCCGTAGCAGCGGCAAACTTCTCAACGCCGGACTCCTTCAGCTTCAGCTCCACATAGTGTTCGGAATTACCCATTTCCGAAATCTGTCCATACTTGGCAGAAGCCGTTTCCACATCGGAGCCGTCCATTACGACATTGCCCTCGCTGTCGCGGAAGGTCAACTGCGCAGTGGAGCCGAGCAGCTCCTTTGCTGCTTCCGTATCCGTAACCGACGGGATCTCCACACGGATTCTTCCAATTACAGACTGGTTCCGGCTAACTCTTGCCTCTGTATACCCCTCGCCGGACAGTCGGGTACGCATAACCGCCTCAACCGTATCCATCTCCTCGCTCGTGACGTCTTCTTTGTCTGCTTCAAACGTCAGAACCGAGCCGCCCGCGAGGTCGATCCCCTTATTCAGCCCATCCGGGTCGAGAATGCCGCTGTACGACACCCTGCCGAACAGGTCAAAGCCGAACAGTGAAACATACAAGACTGCTGCGACCAAAATCAGGGTAATCACCAAAAAAGTCACACTTTTTGCCCTCATCCGTATTGTTCCTCCTTTAAATTTCACATAAAGCTATTATAACGCCGCTTAAACGATAAGTCAATCCTTTTTTTGGTTAGAGCGCACAAACAAAGGCTTGCTTTCCTGATTTTATTTGGCGTTAAAAAGCAAGCTTCTCCTCCAAGTACGCCTCAAGCTCGCCAATCGGGATACGAACCTGCTCCATGGAGTCGCGCTCCCGCACCGTCACCGCGCCGTCCTCCACGCTGTCAAAGTCATACGTAATGCAGTACGGCGTTCCGATCTCGTCCTGACGGCGGTACCGCTTGCCGATCGAGCCGGTTTCGTCAAACTCCACGCGCCACTTTTTCGATAGGCTGCCGAACAGCTCGCCCGCCTGCTCGGAGAGCTTTTTCGACAGCGGCAGGATCGCCGCCTTAATGGGCGCGAGCGCCGGGTGCAGGTGCAGCACGACGCGCATGTCGTCGCCCTCGAGCTTTTCTTCGTCGTAAGCGTCCACCAAGAATGCGAGCGCAACGCGGTCCGCGCCGAGCGATGGCTCGATACAATACGGCACATACTTTTCATTCGTCGTCGGGTCCATATATTCCATCGACTCGCCCGAATGCTGTGCATGCTGCTTTAAGTCAAAGTCCGTCCGGTCGGCGATGCCCCACAGCTCGCCCCAGCCGAACGGGAACACAAACTCGATATCCGTGGTCGCATTGGAATAGTGCGAGAGCTCCTCCTTCGCGTGGTCGCGGTAGCGGAGGTTCTCCTCCCGCAGGCCGAGGCTGAGCAAAAAGTCCATGCAATACTTTTTCCAATACGCAAACCATTCCAAATCCGTGCCCGGCTTGCAGAAGAATTCCAGCTCCATCTGCTCAAACTCCCGCGTGCGGAACACAAAGTTACCGGGCGTAATCTCGTTACGGAACGACTTACCGATCTGTCCGATGCCGAACGGCACCTTTTTCCGCGTCGTGCGCTGTACATTTTTGAAGTTTACAAAAATACCCTGTGCCGTTTCCGGACGCAGGTAAAGCTCCGACTGCGTGTCCTCCGTTACGCCCTGGAACGTCTTAAACATCAGGTTAAACTTCCGGATATCGGTAAAGTCGGACTTCCCGCACTCCGGGCAGGTTACGTGGTTTTCCTTAATATATGCCATCATCTGGTCGTTGCTCCAGCCGTCCACGCTGATCGTTTCGCCCTTTGCCTTGACGAAATCTTCGATAAGCTGGTCGGCGCGGAACCGTGCCTTACAAGCCTTGCAGTCCATCAGCGGATCGGAAAACCCGCCGACATGGCCCGACGCCACCCACGTGCGCGGGTTCATGATGATTGCCGCGTCAAGGCCGACATTGTACGGCGACTCCTGGATAAACTTCTTCCACCATGCGCGCTTGACATTGTTTTTGAATTCCACGCCCAGCGGGCCGTAATCCCAAGAGTTTGCAAGTCCGCCGTATATCTCAGAGCCAGGGTAGACGAACCCCCGCGTTTTACACAGCGCCACAATCTTTTCCATTGTTTTTTCCGTGTTTTTCAACCCATTCAACCTCCGTTGTTTTCAATTTCTGTGCAGCGCAGCACAAAAGATACAAAAATTTCCATTTAATTTTGTAAACCATTGATTAAAAACCATAATATTCCATTAAATTCCGTCTTTTGTCAAAAAGTTTACAATTTCAAATGAAAATCTGTTTTTTTACTAACCTATAG
>DVOF01000147.1 GCA_018713805.1 Candidatus Aphodoplasma excrementigallinarum
GACCGGCTCCCCGTCTGCCTCAATCCAGACGCAGCATCCCGACGGATTATAGACTGCCTTATTGTCTACCCGGAACTTCAGGGCGCGGACAGCACGGATATAATCCGCAACCTCGATGTTTGTCGCATACCAGACGTCCTCTTTCCCGCTGACGCGCTTTAAAAACTCTTCCATCATATCCCAGTTTTGATCATTGTCAAATTCATAGCTGTGCCCCCATACGTAAAACAGGGGCATATTCTGCCACCGCGGCTCTTCGAACAACCCGACGCAGTCCATCGCCTGCTTATGATGGCAGGTCGGATGCCAGCACAAAAGGTTTTCCGGCAGCACCAGCGTATGGTGCGCCGCCGTCGTCCTGCTGTACTCAATCCCCAAAAGCGGCAGCGCCGCCAGTACGGTATCATTATATGTGCCGAACGGATAAGACATGCCGCGGACGATATTGCCGGTAAGCGACTCCAGCTTTTCCCGGTCGCAGATGATCTGTTCCCGGAGCGTGCCGGCCGTGACGTAGCGCAGGTCCGGATGCGTCGAGGTGTGGGACGATACCTCATGGCCCGCATACAGCGCCTTAACATCCGCTTCCTTCACCTTACCGGGATTTGGCCTTTCGTCACACGAAAGCGTTTCCGAATTCAAATGGAATGTGCCCCTTACGCCATAGCGGTTCATCATCTCGACCAGCCTGTAATCGGCAAACGGCCCGTCGTCATAGCTCAGCGTAAGCGCGCGCTTCTTGCCTTCCGGATACCGGTTTAAAGAAATATTCATGTTGATCTCCTCCTTCTTGCTGTATTGTATCACTATATATAGACAGAAGCAAGAACCCTGCAATAAAAATATACGATTTGTACAAAAAAATATGGGGTTCCAGTATGGAATCCCATATAGATGGTTCGTATTTCGGTTACCGCATGCGAAGACGCACATTGTCCGCAATCATGGCAATAAATTCGCTGTTCGTCGGCTTTCCCTTGTCAGAGTTGATCGTATAGCCGAACAGCTTTTCCATCGTTTCCGTCCTGCCGCGGTTCCATGCAACCTCGATCGAATGGCGGATTGCGCGTTCCACGCGGCTGGGCGTTGTTTTGAACTTCTTTGCCAGGTCGGGGTAAAGCTGCTTTGTAATATGGTTAATGACCTCCATATTGTCAATCGCCATCAGGATTGCGCTGCGGATGAACTGATAGCCTTTGATGTGGGCCGGCACGCCGACCTCATGGATAATGTTTGTCACGACCATCTCGAGGTCTTCCCGGTCGTAGCGCTTCTTTGGCTCGTCGCCGAATATGTTCTTTTCCTGCTTTGGTGCAACTGCCGCCTTTTCTGCCGGAAGGGCCGGCGCGCTTCCGCCAAACTCACGGATCCGCTCCGTCAGGGAGTCAAGCTCAAACGGCTTGAGCATAAAATACTGTGCGCCAAGATCAGCCGCCTTCTGCGTTGCACGCTCCTGCCCCACGCCGGACAGCATCATGCAGACCGGCTCTTTTTCAAGGTTCGTGTTTTTGATTTTCTTCAATACACCAAGCCCGTCGATATATGGCATGATCATATCGAGCAGAACTACGTCGGGTTTTGTCTCTTTTATCAGCTCAAAGGCCTCCCGCCCGTCGTGCGCGACCCCCGTGACCGTGATCCCCTCCTGGTTATCCAGATAATCCTTCACGGATTTTACAAATTCCTCACAATCATCTGCCAATAAAACCGAAATACTGTTCTCCATTTTCCCTGTCTCCTAACTGTTATTTTTTTCCTGCCAGTATAATATCACACGTTACTCTAAAATGCAATAGTTTTTTGGTAAAAATTACAAAATTTTCCCAAAGTGGGATTTTGCACAATTTGTCACTCAAAAAACTGGTACTTTTTTCTTAATACAGGAATATTTATCCATCCGTTAGACTATACTTATACCGTATAAACGCTCTACAAAAGAATCAAACAGGGGGACAATCTATGTTTTTCTTTCAGGGAACCACGCATCCAAACGCATCCAGACCAGCTCAGCGCCAGAGGCAGAGGCAGAGCCAGGAACACGCCGAGCTTCTGCAAAGCATTGCGCGCGCAAAGCTGGAGCTTGAAGTCGCAACACAAAACTTTTCCTATGTGACGGATCCGCTACTGGTGGACGTATATACTTACCAGATCAAAGCGGCGCAGGCAAAGTACCGCTATCTGCTGCAAAAGGCCCGCACGCTGAACATCACACAGGAGGACTATACAAAAGAGCCTTATCCAAGGCGTACCGCACAGCTATAGCAATCAATAACTGGGGGGTATTTTTGTGACATGGAATTTTACAACCATTGCACTGCTGGTCGTAGGGTTTGCCGTGCTGTATCTGCTTGTGTGGATTTTCATCAAGCCGGTCAAATTCCTGCTCAAAATCGCGGCTAACAGCGCCGTCGGCTCGCTCTTTCTGATCCTGTTCAACTACGCGGGCAGCCTGTTCGGCCTCAGTATCGGCGTAAACCTGTACTCCGCACTTGTATGCGGGCTGCTGGGCGTGCCGGGCTTTCTGCTTCTCCTGTGCAGCAAGTGGCTGATCGTGTGATTTGATATTTTAATAAATTGTAAATTTTCTATTTATAAACAGCGCTTCCTATTGTTTTTTTCCCAATATGGTATATACTGAATATATACAGAAGCGGACAGCCGCATAAGATGGCTGTCCCGGTATTGTTTGTGGAGGTATATACATGTATTGTAAATCATGCGGCGCCGAGATCCCGGACGACTCTATCCGGTGCAGCCAATGTGGGAATGACCCGCACGATGCGTCCAAACAGGAGGTTCGGCACGTTAAACCCGAATATGAATTCGTCCACGCCAAGTCCCGTCTGCTTGCGGGGCTATTGCAGATATTTTTATGTTTCTTAGGCGCGGGAAGGTTCTACCTCGGCTATGTGACGACTGCCGTTTTGCAGATTTTTGTCACCTTTATCACCGGAGGTTTCGGCGCAATCTGGCCGATCATTGACGGCGTGCTGATCCTGACTGGCAGCGTGCAGACCGACGCAAGCGGTCGGCCATTGGAATAAGAATAAAAAAAGAAAGGCTGTAACAGCCTTTCTTTTTTATTCGCCGCTTTGCGCGCTCGCTTTCAGCTTCTCACTCTGGTCCGCTGTAATGAGAGCGTCAATGATTTCGTCCAAATCGCCGTTTAGCACCGCTTCCAGCTTGTGGAGCGTAAGTCCGATCCGGTGATCCGTCACACGCCCCTGCGGGAAGTTATACGTGCGGATACGCTCGCTCCGGTCGCCCGTGCCGACCTGGCTCTTGCGGTTCTGCGCAATTTCCGCATTCTGTTGCGAGCTGATCAGGTCATACAGGCGCGAACGCAGAATCTTCATCGCCTTATCCTTGTTTTTGTGCTGGGACTTCTCGTCCTGGCACGAAACGACAAGCCCGGTCGGAATATGGGTAATCCGCACGGCGGAGTCCGTCGTGTTGACGCACTGCCCACCCGGCCCGCCGGCGCGGAACACGTCGATCCGCAGGTCGTTGGCGTTGATTTCTACCTCCACTTCCTCCACTTCCGGCAAAACCGCGACTGTGACCGTCGAGGTATGGATGCGCCCGCCCGACTCGGTCGCCGGGACGCGCTGGACGCGGTGTACGCCGCTCTCAAACTTGAGCCGGCTGTATGCACCCTGCCCCGCAATGTTGAACGAAACCTCCTTATACCCGCCGATATCGGTTTCGTTCGAGTTCATGATATCAACCTTCCAGTTCTTCGCTTCCGCGTACATGCTGTACATTCGGAGCAAGTCCGCCGCAAACAACGCGGCCTCGTCGCCGCCCGCGCCGCCGCGGATCTCGATAATAACGTTTTTATCGTCGTTCGGGTCTTTGGGCAGGAGCAGGATTTTCAACTCCTCCTCGCAGCGCGCAATGTCAGACTGCGCCTGCTCCATCTCGCCGCGCAGCATCTCTTCAAACTCTTTGTCCACGCCCTCGCCAAGCATTTCCTGCGCTTCTTCTATCGTCTGTTTTGCTTTTTTATATTCCCGGTACTTCTCCACGATCGGCGTAATATCGGAGTGTTCTTTACAATAGCCGCGCCAAGCCTCGTTGTCGGCAATCACGTCCGGGTCGCTGATCTTTTTGCTCAGTTCCTCATACCGTTCTTCTATGAAGGCCAGCTTGTCAAACATGGCATCCTTCCTCTCTGCCCCATTGGGCAAACTCATATATATTCTCTCTCTATTGCGCTGTCAATCAAAATGGGGTTACACTCGAGCCGCACCGGGTCGCCCACCTCGGCCTCGACGTCCGTAATATCGGCAATTACATTGAACATGCTAACCCGCCCGAGCAGGCGGCACCGCTTCCCGTTCACGGTCACATAAATCGCGTTGTCGCGCACAAACGCCATAACATCGGCATAAATGTAGCGTAAAATATCCAGAAACCGGAAAGCGTCGTTGCTCTTTTGTACGCCAAACCCGTCCTTATACCCCACCGGGATGACGGCAATTGTCGTTTCCCGCTTCGTCCGGTACGTGTTGGCATAACCGATATTGTGCCCCTTCGGAAGCGTCTTTTTCTCACAGATACAGCTTTCCAGATAGGCAATTTTCTCAAGCCCAAGCGTATTGCGGACAGGCAGCCGGCCCAAAAACGCCGACCCGACCCGCACGGCGTTCAGATACATATCTGGGAAGCGTAAAAACGCGCACGAATTGCAAATATGCTTTATCTTAAACACATACCCCGCCTGCTCCAGCTCCGCCGCAGCGCGTTGAAACAGCGCAAACTGCGCCCGGGAGTGCTCCTCCTTGCCGAATGCGTCGGACAGGTGGGTGAATACGCCCTCAACGTCCACGTTTTTCATCTGCGCCAGCACCTGCTCTACCGCCGCCATGTCATGGGGCAAAAAGCCGAACCGGCCAAAGCCCGTGTCCAGGCAAACATGCGCGCGCACGCGCCTGTTTTGCTGCGACGCGGCAAGGTCAAGCACCAGTGCCGACTCCTCGCTCCCCACTGCGCAGATGATTCCGAGGCGCACGGCCTCCTCCGCCTCCCGCAAGTCGCACATCGGGGAAAGCAAGATAATTTCCGCGTCGATACCGCCGTCGCGCAGCTGCTTCGCCTCGCAAAATTCACTCACAGCAAGCAGCTTCACGCCGTTTTGCAGCAGCAGGCGCGCAAACTCGCAAATGCCCAGCCCATAGCCGTTGCCCTTCAGCATGGCAATGACCTGTGCGCCGCCCTTTTGCGCATGCGATACGATTTTTTGTATATTCTCAGTCAGCGGCTTTTTCTGTATGATCAGCTTTTTCATGGTTCTGTCCACCCGTCTTCGCCTTGTCCGGCAGCAAATCCTTGTTCTTACGCAAAAACAGCCTTCTGCGCAGCTCGCGGTACGCCCGCTCGCCCTTTTCAATGAAGAAGTACATAAACGGATTAAACACATAGTCGAGCGCGCCCACAAACTCTACAAAATCGCCCGTGAAGCCCTTCTTGAAGCGATAGAGGCCATAGAGCGGCTGCCCTTTGTTGAGGTCGCCCGACACGCCGCGGAAGTCGTAGATATCGCAGTGGTTTTCTACCGCCCATTTCATCATCTCCCACTGCATCAGGTAGTTCGGCATCAGATTGCGGTCCTCGTTGCTGCTCGCGCCGTACAGATACCACACCTTGTTGCCGTACAGGATTGCCACCGCGCCGGAAAGCAGCTTGTCGCCGTGATAGATCAGATACAGGCGCAGGCTGTCGCCCATCTCGTCGTACATCTTCTCAAAATATTCCAGCGAACGCGGGATAAACCCGTCGCGCACGCCCGTATCCATCATAACCTTGCAAAACGCCGGCAAATCCTCCTTCGTGCCAATCCGGCACGTTACGCCTTTGCGGATCGAAAGGCGCACATTGTAGCGCGTTTTGCTCTCAAAGCTTGCCAGCACTTCGTCCTCCGTCATACCGGTAATCGTTTTCCGGAACACAAAGCGCGGCTGCACACCCTCAAAGTTTTTCGACTTGTTGAACCGGAAGCCCATATCCGCCATCTGCTTGCAGAACTTCTCGTCGTCCGCCGGCACGTCGGGGTCGATTTTGAGCACATAGCTTTTGTGCTTTTTGGCCAGCTGCTTTGCGCCATCCACAAGCTCCTGGATCGTGTCCTTGTCGTAAATATCGCAGACCGGCCCGCGCGGCGAATACATGATCGTGAGCGGGAAAAACGGGATTTTCCGGATCAGGAGCGACATCGAGCCTTTGATCTTGCCGTTTTCGTCCTCCGCAATCAGGATTTCGTTTTTCCACATATCCTTTACCTTTGCCCACCGGAGCGACTGCAAAAAGTGCCCCTTCTTATTCTCCTGTAAAAACTGCTCGTATTCCTCATACCGGTCGGGTGTAAGAAGCTTCATGCCAATTTTCCTCCGTTTCAGGCCTGCGGCGCGCCGCCCTGCCTTCTATAATAAATATTTGTAT
>DVOF01000148.1 GCA_018713805.1 Candidatus Aphodoplasma excrementigallinarum
GTGGTACCACGGAACACGACGTTTCGTCCCTGTCAGATTGCGGGGGCGGGGCGTTTTTTATTTGAAAATTATGAAGGAGTTGTAGAATATGAAGGATCAGCTTGAAAAAATCAAAGCGCAGGCGATGCAGGCGCTCGAATCGGTTTCGGACTTAAAACTGCTCGACGAACTGCGCATCAAGTATCTCGGCAAAAAGGGCGAGCTGACAGCTGTGCTGCGCGGAATGGGCGCGCTTTCGCCGGAGGAACGGCCGAAGGTCGGCGCGCTTGCCAACCAGGTACGCGAGCAGATCGAGGAAAAACTGCAAAGCAAAATGGATGAACTTTCGGCAAAATTGCAGAGCGAGAAGATGAAAGCGGAGGAAATCGACGTGACGATTCCGGGCAGGCGCCGGGAGACCGGGAAGCTGCACCCGCTTTCTACCGTGCTCAACCAGGTAAAGGATATTTTTATCGGCATGGGCTTTTCGATTGCGGAGGGGCCGGATGTAGAGCTCGACTACTACAATTTTGAGGCGCTCAATATCCCGAAGAACCATCCGGCGCGCGACACACAGGATACGTTCTACATTGACGACAACGTCCTGCTCCGGACGCAGACCTCGTCGGTACAGGTGCGCGTCATGGAACAGACGAAGCCGCCGATCCGCGTTATCGCGCCGGGGCGCGTATACCGGAGCGACGAGGTCGACGCGACGCATTCGCCGCTGTTCCACCAGGTTGAGGGGCTTGTGGTCGACAAGGGGATTACGATGGGCGACCTGAAAGGGACGCTGGAGGTGTTTGCAAAGGCGCTTTACGGCGACGGGGCGAAAATCCGCTTCCGCCCGCACCACTTCCCGTTCACAGAGCCGAGCGCAGAGGTGGACGTGTCGTGCTTTGTGTGCAACGGCACGGGATGCAATGTCTGCAAGGGGGAAGGCTGGATTGAGATCCTTGGCGCAGGCATGGTGCACCCGAAGGTGCTGGCAAACTGCGGCATCGACCCGGAGGTTTACAGCGGGTTTGCGTTCGGGATGGGGTTGGAGCGTATCGCGATGCGCCGCTATGACATCGACGATCTGCGCTTGTTCTTTGACAACGACCTGCGGTTCCTGAAGCAGTTCTAATCATCATGATACGCTTAATTTATTTTGTATAGAAGGGAATGGCCTGATTATGAAAGTGGCAATGAGCTGGTTTAACGAATTCGTTGATATGTCCGGCATTACGCCGAAGGAGTACGCCGACGCGATGACCATGACGGGGACGATGGTTGAGGGCGTCGAGCAGATGGGTGCGGAAATCGAAAAAGTTGTAACAGGGAAAATTATTGATATTAAAAAGCATGAAAATGCCGATACGCTGCAGGTGTGCATGCTCGACATCGGGCAGGAGGAGCCGCTGCAAATCGTGACCGGTGCGACGAATGTAAAGGTAGGGCAGATCGTGCCCGTTGCGCTGCATAAATCGAAGATTGCCGGCGGCGTGCAGATCAAAAAGGGCAAGCTGCGCGGCGTTGCGTCGAACGGGATGCTCTGCTCGCACGAGGAGCTCGGTCTCACGCCGGCTGACCTCGGCTATGAGCCGGAGTACGGGATCCTCATTCTTGACCCGGACACGCCGATTGGCAAAGACATCAAAGAAGTGTTCGGCATGAACGAAACGGTAATCGAGTTTGAAATTACATCGAACCGCCCGGACTGCCAGAGCGTAATCGGCCTTGCGCGCGAAACGGCGGTGACGTTCGACCGCCCGTTTACGCTCCATACGCCAAAGGCGGACGGCAACGGCGAAAATGTGGCCGATATTGCGAAGGTGGATGTGCTTGACAAGGCGTACTGCCCGCGCTACTGCGCAAGGATGGTGAAAAACGTCAAGATCGGGCCGTCGCCCGACTGGATGGTGAAGCGGTTGCAGGCGAGCGGCATCCGTTCGATCAACAACATTGTCGATATCACGAACTATTTGCTTTTGGAGTATGGCCAGCCGATGCACGCGTTCGATTTGCGCGACCTGACGGGGGCGCACATTATTGTACGCCGCGCGGAAAACGGCGAAAAGATTACAACGCTCGACGAAACGGACCGCGTGCTCGACGACTCGATGCTCGTCATTGCGGACGAGGCGCGCGCAGTCGCAGTTGCGGGCGTCATGGGCGCGCTCAACTCCGAGGTAAAGGACGATACGACGACCGTCCTGTTTGAGAGCGCGAACTTTGACGGCGCGTCGGTGCGCGTAACGGCGAAGAAGCTCGGCATGCGCACGGAGGCTTCCGCAAAATACGAAAAGGGATTGGATCCGAACATGACGCTCGACGCGGTCAACCGCGCGTGCGAGCTGGTTGAACTGCTCGGCGCGGGCGAAGTGGTCGGCGGCGTGATTGATATACACGGCGATTTGCCGGCGGGAAGGACGCTTACGCTCCGTCCGGACAAGATCAATGCGTTTTTGGGAACGGATATCAGCACGGACTTTATGGTCGACACGCTCCGCAAGCTCGATTTTGCAGTCGACACGGACGCGATGACGGTCACCGCGCCGACATACCGCGCCGATGTGGAGGCGGAGGCCGATCTTGCTGAGGAAATCGCGCGGATTTATGGGTATAATAAGATCGAATCGACGCTGATGGCGGGACAGATTACAGCGGGAGGCAAAAACGAAAAGCAGCGGCTGGAGGATACGGTGAAGGCGGCGCTGACGGCGCAGGGCATGTACGAGATCATGACGTATTCGTTTACGAACCCAAATATCTTTGACCGGCTGCGCATCCCGGCGGATTCCCCTATGCGGAAAACGGTTGTCATCAGCAACCCGCTCGGCGAGGAAAACTCCATTATGCGGACGACGACACTTTCGTCCATGCTGGAGATTTTGGAGAAAAACTACAAGCAGCGCAACGCATCTGCGCCGCTCTTTGAGCTGGCGAAAATCTATGAACCCGTCGAGGGCGAGCAGCTCCCGGATGAGCGCGACATCGTGACGCTCGGCATGTACGGCAACGGCGACTTTTACGATATGAAGGGGATTGTGGAGGCTCTGCTGGAAGCGGTTGGCATTAAAAATTACAAATTTGCGCCGCAAAAAGAGAACCCGACGTACCACCCGGGCCGCTGTGCGGATATTTATATCAACGGGAAGCTGGCTGGGCGCGTAGGGCAGGCGCACCCGCAGGTAGTAAAGAATTACAACATGGATACGGACTGCTATCTGGCGGAAATCAGCTTTGACGCGCTGTGCGCGGCGGCGGGCGAGGGGCAGACGTATCAAAAATTGCCGAGGTATCCGTCCGTATCACGCGACATAGCCGTGCTGGTGGATGACGCCGTCCTGTCCGGCGACATTGTGGAGACGATCAAAAAGTCGGGCGGCAAGCTGTTAGACCACGTTGAATTTTTTGATGTTTATAAGGGCGCGCAGATTCCGGCGGGCAAAAAGAGCATGGCCTATTCGGCGGTGTTCCGCGCCGACGACCGGACGCTGACGGATGAGGAAATTTCAAAAGTGATGGATAAAATTTTGCGTTCGCTCGAAACTAATCTTGGGGCGACGCTTCGGTAGGAAAAATTTATAAATTAGTGTTGCATTATGCAAACAAGTGTGCTATAATCATTTTGTTATGGGCGCAGCTTGTAACAGTCTATCAGAAAGGAGCGCAGAAGTATGAAAGAAGGAATCCATCCGGATTATAAGCCGACGACGATTACGTGTGCGTGCGGCGAAGTGATTGAGACTTCTTCGACGAAGCAGGACATCCGTGTTGAAATCTGCTCGAAGTGCCATCCGTTCTTTACGGGCAAGCAGAAGCTGGTTGATACGGGCGGACGCGTTGAGAAGTTCAAAAAGCGTTTTGGCTTGGAGAAGTAAGACTGCCAAAGTTTGTATTTTGAGTTAGCAAATAACCCCTTCGCGGATACTGGAATCTCCAACCATTTCTGGGAGGGCGGCGTTTTTTCAAACATATCAGGAGGTGAATACGATGATTAAAGAAGTAAAGACAGCGATTATTGAACAGTACCGGGTGCACGAGACCGACACCGGCTCGCCGGAGGTGCAGATCGCTATGCTCACGGAGCGCATCAACCACTTGAACGAGCATCTGAAGATTCATAAAAAGGACCATCATTCCAGACGCGGTCTTTTGAAAATGGTTGGTAAGCGCCGCGGCCTGTTGGACTATCTGATGAAGAACGACATCGACCGTTACCGTGCAATCGTCAGCAAGCTGAATTTGAGAAAGTAGTTGGATATATAAATGGGCGGAAAGTCCCTTTCCGCTCATTTCTTGTATCAGAAAAGCAACCGTTTCCGGCAGAAATTGGCTTTAGCAGTTAGATTTGCGCTTTACAAAAAGGGCGGTAGAGCATAAATCTAAGTGCTAAACATCAGTTTTTGCCGTATGCGGAAATTTATACAGAAGAGAGGTAAAACTATGTTTAGAACATTTGAAACCACCTTGGCGGGCCGACCGCTCGTGATTGAAACCGGGAAGATGGCGCAGCTCGCGAACGGGTCATGCCTCGTGCGCTACGGCGACACGGTTGTGCTTTGCACGGCGACCGCTTCGGCAAAGCCGCGCGACGGGATCGACTTTTTCCCGCTCAGCGTCGACTATGAAGAAAAACTGTATTCCGTCGGAAAAATCCCGGGCAGCTTTATGAAGCGCGAGGGCAAGCCGAGCGAGAAGGCAATCCTTACCTCGCGTGTGATCGACCGCCCGATCCGTCCTCTGTTCCCGTCCGACCTGCGCAACGACGTTTCGGTCGTGACGACGGTAATGAGCGTGGAGCAGGACAACTCGCCGGAGATTGCGGCGATGATTGGCGCGTCCATCGCGATTTCGATTTCGGATATTCCGTTCGCAGGGCCGATCGGCGGCGTGTGGATTGGTTTGGTTGACGATGAATTTGTCATCAACCCAACGGTCGAGCAGCGCGAAAAGAGCCTGATGCACGTCACCGTTGCCGGGACGAGGCAAAAGGTCGTTATGATCGAGGCGGGCGCGAAGGAAGTTGAAGAAGACAAAATGCTCGCTGCCATCAAGTTTGCGCATAAAGAAATCATCCGGATTTGCGATTTTATTGACAGCATTGTGGCGGAGATTGGCAAGCCGAAGTTTGAGTACGACCACATCGTGGTTGACCCGGAGATGTACGACGACGTAAAGGAGTTTGCAATTGAGAAGGTACGCGCTGCACTTGACACGGACGACAAGACTGTACGCGACGCACGGATGAAGGTTGTGACCGATGAGGTTGTGGAGCACTTTGCAGAAAAGTATCCGGACAGCGAGGCTGCAATCGGTGAAGTGCTGTATAAATTGCAGAAATATGTAGTACGCCGCTGGATACTCGACGACGGCAAGCGCGTAGACGGCCGCGGGCTCGATGAGATCCGCCCGCTTGCGGCGGAGGTTGGCCTTTTGCCGCGCGTACACGGCTCGGGCATGTTCACACGCGGACAGACGCAGGTATTGACTGCCGCGACGCTGGGGCCGCTCAATGACACGCAGAAGCTTGACGGCATTGATGAAGAAGAATATAAACGCTATATGCACCACTATAATTTCCCGTCCTACAGCGTCGGCGAGACGCGCCCGTCAAGAGGCCCGGGCCGGCGTGAGATTGGGCACGGAGCGCTTGCAGAGCGCGCGCTTGAGCCGGTTATCCCGTCGGAGGAGGAGTTCCCGTATGCGATCCGTCTCGTTTCCGAGGTATTGAGCTCGAATGGTTCGACATCGCAGGGGAGCATCTGCGGCAGCACGCTTGCGCTCATGGATGCCGGCGTACCGATCAAGACGCCGATTGCAGGTATTTCGTGCGGCCTTGTGACGGAAGGCGACCGCTTTATCACCATGGTGGACATCCAGGGGCTTGAGGACTTCTTCGGCGACATGGACTTCAAGGTTGCAGGCAGCAAGAAAGGCATTACGGCGATCCAGGTCGACATCAAGACGGACGGCCTGTCGTTTGAAGTGATTGAAGAGGCGCTCCGCAAGACGCGGGATGCGCGTTACTATATCCTTGACGAGGTTATGCTCAAGGCGATCGACGCGCCGCGCGACCATCTGTCGCAGTATGCGCCGAAGGTTGCGATTATGCACATTGATCCGGAAAAGATTCGTGACGTTATCGGTACGGGCGGTAAGGTAATCCAGAAGATTGTTGCTGACACGGGCGCGAAGATCGATATCGAAGACGACGGCCGCGTGTTGATATTTGCGGTTGACCAGGCGAGCGGCGAGGCTGCGCAGGCGGCGATCGAAGCGATCGTAAAAGAACCGGAGGTCGGCGAAATTTATACGGGCAAGGTTGTACGCATTATGCCGTTCGGCGCATTTGTGGAGATTCTGCCGGGCAAGGACGGCATGATCCATATTTCCAAGCTGGACAAAAAGCGCGTGGCGAAGGTGGAGGACGTTGTCAATATCGGCGACGAAGTGACGGTTAAGGTTATAGAAATCGACAAGCAGGGTAGAATAAACTTATCCCGCAAGGATTTGCTGTAAACAAACCGGCGAACAAACAGCCGGGCGGAGGGGTGGAGCATGCCCTTGGAACATGTACAGCAGCCAGAAATCATAGTTATCCATGGTTTGTTGAGATTGAGAAAATACGACGGAAACTATGAAAGCCTGTTAGCTGGTTATCAGGACCCTTATGTATACCAAAATTCAGAAGGAATATTTGACGCGGCACAAATGCCTGATCTTGCCTATGTAAAGGGTATGTGTGAATACTTGGAGCATGCCGGGGAATTCTATTTTATAGAGGCACAAGAAAATGAGACATTTGTCAGCATTGGTGATGTAACGGTAAAGCCGGAAAATCCCCCGATTGCAATTTGGTTTGAGAAATATCGGCATATTGGAATTGGAACGATGGTCATGAAAACTGTGATTGCTAGATTGAAAGAACTGGATTTCAAAAAAATAAAGGGATCGGCAGTTTTTAAATGGAATATACCGTCGCAGAAAATGCATGAAAAATTGGGCTTTAAGCGTGTCGCGGAAGATGATAAGTCATTTATTTATGATTTGGATTTTGAATAGGGGGCTTTGAACAGTTGACTTGGAGGCCTCTTTATTACCGGAAGTATTTTATTCGCTCAGTCTAAAAAAATAGATGCGGGCACGCGTGTGCCCGCATTTTATCATTTGAGGTGTTTTATGTATAAAACGTATGTATTGCCCAACGGCCTGCGAATCATTTGCGAATATATCGGATACGTCCGTTCCGTTTCCGTTGGCGTGTTTGTCAAAAACGGCTCGCGCCATGAACCGCAGGAGCTGTCCGGGATTTCCCACTTTATTGAGCATATGCTGTTTAAAGGGACGGAGAAGCGGAGCGCGCTTGATATAGCGGAAGAAGTTGACACCGTGGGAGGTGCGCTCAATGCCTACACGACAAAGGAGTATACCTGCTTTTATGCGAAAATGCTTGACGAGAACCTTGACACCGCGCTTGACGTTCTGTCGGACATGCTTTTGCATCCGAAGCTCAGCGACGGCGACATTGCGCTGGAGAAAAATGTAGTCTATGAGGAGATTGCCATGTACGAGGATTCGCCGGAGGACATGGTGCATGAGCTCATCATGGAAGCGGCATGGGGCGTAGAGAGCGGTCTCGGCGCGTCGACGCTCGGCACAAAGGAGACGCTCTCTAAAATCGATTCCCGCGTGCTTCGGGATTATATGGCGAAGACGTATACGCCTAAAAACTGTGTGATTGCCGTTGCAGGCAACTTTGGCGACGATATTGAGCAGCGGGTTGCGGCTTATTTCGGCGCGTGGCGCGGCAGCGGCGTTGTGGCGGATACCTTTCAGGAACAGTATCATGCTAACCGTATCATCCGTCAAAAGGAGATCGAGCAGGTTCATTTCTGTCTCGGCTTCCCGGCGTATCCGTCGGAGGATGACCGGAATTATCCCGCACTTGCCTTTAACAATATATTTGGCGCGGGGATGAGCTCGTCGCTGTTCCAGAAGGTGCGCGAGCAGCGCGGGCTCGTGTATTCGATTTTTTCCTATATGGCGAGCTATCTTGATACGGGTATGTTCGTCATCAGTGCGAGCATGAAGCCGGAAAATTTAAGCGAGGTGCTGCGCCTTGTCTATGCGGAAATCGATGCGGCAAAGTGTACGCCGCTCGACGAAAAGGCCATGTATAAGGCGAAGCAGCAGCTCAAAGGGAATTATATTTTGGGTCTGGAGAATGTAAGCGCCAGAATGCAGAGTATCGGCCGGGCAAAGCTTTTGCTCGGCAAAGTGCGTATGCCAGAGGAAATCCTGCAGCGGATTGAAAAAATCAATCCCGAGAATACGTTTGCCATTGTTGGGGATATCTTTGACTATGGGCGGATGTGTGTCAGTG
>DVOF01000149.1 GCA_018713805.1 Candidatus Aphodoplasma excrementigallinarum
GCATACCGATATATTACACAAGGTGACGGCCTACGTCAAGGCGCACTACAGCGAGAAGCTTTCCCTTGCCGGGATTGCAGAACATGTATATTTAAGCAAGAGCTATTTGAGTAAAATTTTCAAAGAGGAAATGCATTGCAGCCTGACCGACTATATCAACCGTATCCGAGTCGAAAAAAGCAAGTTGCTCATGCTTGACCCCAGACTGTCGCTCGTGGAGGTGGCGGCTGCCTCCGGCTTTGACAACCAGAGCTATTTTACAAAAGTGTTCCGTAGAGTGACCGGCGTATCGCCCGGGAAATACCGGGAAACGCGGGGTATAAACAAAAAAACTGCTTCAAGTTAAATTTCTAATAATGGAGGTTTTTGGTATGGCAATTTTGGAGGAAATCTGCACACTGCTGCAGCAGGGGCGCGCACCGAAGGTAAAGGAACTCGTATCCCAGGCAATTGAAGAAGGGATTCCGCCGAAGCAGATTCTTGAAGAGGGGTTGCTCTCCGGGATGAGCATTGTCGGGGAAAAGTTCAAAAACAATGAGGTTTTCGTTCCAGAGGTATTGATTGCCGCGCGCGCAATGAACGCCGGGATCGAAATTTTAAAGCCGCACCTGGTCAGCGAAGGCGTTGAGTCAAAGGGCACGGCGGTCATCGGCACGGTCAAGGGCGACCTGCACGACATTGGTAAGAACTTGGTTAAGATGATGATGGAGGGCAAGGGGCTTTCTGTTTACGACCTTGGTGTGGACGTGGACGCAGACACCTTTGTCAATGCCGCAAAGGAGCATAACGCGCAGATCATCTGCTGTTCCGCCCTGCTTACGACCACGATGGGAGAAATGAAAAACGTGGTGGAAAAGGTTGCAGAGGCCGGGCTGCACGACAAGGTAAAGATCATGATCGGCGGCGCGCCGATTACGCAGAGCTACTGCGACTCCATCGGTGCGGATTACTACACATCGGACGCTGCTTCTGCGGCTGATGTTGCGCTTAAAATCTGCACGGAGTAATTCATATACAAATAGCGCAAAAGTAAAAGCTGTATCGTCTATGATACAGCTTTTTTCTTATCTTTTCATTCCGTAATCGTGATACTGCCCTTTATGCCGCGCAACGCATCCGGCCTAAGCTCACAGGCTTGAACAAACTGTCCGGGAATATCCGAGTTGTTCCGGATTCCAAAGTCAGCCGTTTTCCGGAACCCAAACCGGCTATAATACTGTGGGTTCCCGACAAGAAACGCCGCCGTATAGCCGGCCTCAGCCGCCTTTTCGCATGCATATCGCATCAGCTTTCCGCCGACTCCCTGGCTGCGGTGTTCCAAAGCGACCGAAAGCGGCGCAACCAGCACGCCCGTAAATATCGTGCCGTCCCCACACTCCACCGTCTGCTTTGTCAGCATAATGTGCCCGATCAATTCGCCGTTTTCTTCTGCCATAAACTCCAAATCCGGCAAAAATGTACCCCCGGCACGGAGCCTGAGCACAAAGTCCTGCTCTGTCCCGTCCTTCACCTGCGCGGTTTCAAACGCCGTCTTAACAAAATGATAAATCGAGTCATAGTCCTCTTGTTTTACGGTTCGGATTACCATGGTTCCCTCCTTGAAGCTCAAGTTTTATCCGTTTTTACGCCCCATGACGACGCGCCGGATCCCGGCAAGGTCGCATACAGTCTCCCGGTCGTGAAAATCCGCAGCAAGAAGCTCCATCACCGCTCCGGCCTGTTTATGCCCCACCTCCAGCGCGAGCAAACCGCCCGGCCTCAGCATGGCGGGCGCAAGCTGCGCCAGCCTGCGGTAAAAAACAAGCCCGTCCGCCCCGCCGTCAAGCGCGAGCCTCGGCTCATATTCCGCCACGTCCCGTTCGAGCGCGGCAATTTCCGCCGTTTCGATATACGGCGGGTTGGAAACGACAATATCGAACTCCCCTGCCACCTGCTCGCAAAGCAGATCAGCGCAAACAAACCGGCACCGCGCGCCAACGCCGTGGCGCACTGCATTCTGCTGTGCCACCTCTACCGCGTCTTCGCTGACGTCAACCATCGTTACCAGCGCGCCGGGGATATAATACGCAAGCGAAACGCCAATGCAGCCGCTGCCACAGCACAAATCGGCAATGCGCGGCGTACCCAGCTCGTTTTCTTCCAGTATAGCCTCTACCAGCGTTTCCGTGTCACTACGCGGTATCAACACATGTTCGTTTACCGCAAACGAAAGCGACATAAACTCTTTCTCGCCAGTCAGGTACGCGGCCGGCATGCCCTCAGCCCGTTTAGCAACGATTTCCCGATACTTCGTTTCCGCCGCCGGTGCAAGCCGCTCCTGGTCATGTGTAATCAAATAGCCACGGTCCTTGCCCAGCACGTGGCACAAAAGCACCGCGGCGTCCAGCCGCGGCGTGGAATTCCCCTTTTCTTTCAAACAGCGTGCCGCTTCGTCAAGCGCGGCCCGAATCACCATCGGTCGTCTTCCCCTTCTGTCGGCAGAACCGCTTTCAGCGACGCAATCGCCACCTCAAGCTGCGACTCGTCCGGCTCACGCGTGGTAAGCCGCTGGAGCCAGAGCCCCGGCTTTGTCAGCCATGCGACGCATTTTGACTTACTCCGGCCCGCAAATTTGATGATCTCATACGACACACCCGCCACAACCGGCAGCAGAAGCAACCGCAGCCCAATCCGCATCCACACGTTGTCCCACGTCAAAAACGAGAAGAACAGGATACTGATTACCATAACGATTAGCAAAAAGCTTGTCCCACAGCGCGGGTGAAACCGGGTAAAGGTCTTTGCATTCTCCGGCGTAAGCTCCGCCCCAGCCTCATAGCAGGCAATGGACTTATGCTCCGCCCCATGGTACTCAAATACCCGCTGCATATCCTTCAGCTTCGATACAAGTACCATATAGAGGATGAAAATCACAATCCTTGTAACCGATTCAATAAGGTTCAGCATAATATGGTTCGTCATGACCGGAGAAACCGCGTCGACAAACGCCTGCGGGAACCGGATAAACGTTTCGTTGACAAACAGGCTTTTGAGCCCACCGGCAATCACCGTCGGCAGAAGCATGAAAAGGCCGATCCCAATCACAAGCGCAAGGCACACGGAAACCCACATTACGATCGTAAGCATCTTGTCCCCAAAGTGCCGCTCGATAAAGTCGTCAAATTTGGACGGCGTTTCATCCTCCTCCGGCTCTAAATCAATAAATTCCGCAGAGTGCATCGTCGCGCTCACCCCGACGATCAGGCTGTCAAAAAACGCCACGCAGCCGCGGACGATCGGGATTTTCGTCAGTTTCAGCTTCGCCACCAGCGAACTGTTATTTTTTACTTCCAAGTCGATGTCGCCGTCGCTCTTCCGCACGGCAATGGCGGACTTCGACGGGCCGCGCATCATAACGCCCTCCAAAAC
>DVOF01000150.1 GCA_018713805.1 Candidatus Aphodoplasma excrementigallinarum
GGTATAAGGAGGATTCGAGCAATGGCTTTGTTTGAAAGTTATGAAAGAAGAATTGATCATATAAACGAGGTTTTGAAAGAAAATGGGATTACTTCGCTGGAGGAAGCGAGAAAAATCTGCGAAGACCAGGGGATCGACGTCTATAATCTGGTAAAGGGCATTCAGCCGATCTGCTTTGAGAATGCTTGCTGGGCGTACATCGTTGGCGCAGCGCTCGCAATCAAGCGCGGCGTGACGAATGCGGCGGACGCGGCGGCTGTAATCGGCGAGGGGCTGCAGGCGTTCTGCATCAAGGGCTCTGTTGCAGATGACAGGAAGGTTGGCCTTGGACACGGCAACCTGGCCTCCATGCTTTTGAAAGAAAACACAAAATGTTTCGCATTCCTGGCTGGCCATGAGTCGTTTGCGGCGGCGGAAGGCGCAATCGGTATTGCAAAGTCAGCCAATAAGGTGCGCAAGGAGCCGCTGAAGGTTATCCTTAACGGCCTCGGCAAGGATGCGGCGCAGATTATTTCGAGAATCAACGGCTTTACCTATGTGGAGACGGAGTTCGACTATTTTACCGGCGAGCTGAAAATCGTGAGTGAGAAAGCATACTCCAAGGGGGAGCGTGCGGCAGTAAAATGCTACGGCGCAGACGACGTGCGTGAGGGCGTTGCCATCATGCATCACGAGGGCGTTGACGTTTCCATCACGGGTAACTCGACGAACCCGACCCGCTTCCAGCACCCGGTTGCAGGCACATATAAAAAAGAATGTGTTGAGATGGGCAAGAAGTATTTCTCCGTTGCATCCGGCGGCGGCACGGGCAGAACGTTGCACCCGGACAACATGGCGGCCGGCCCGGCTTCGTATGGTATGACGGATACGATGGGCAGAATGCACTCCGACGCACAGTTTGCAGGGTCCTCCTCTGTTCCGGCTCATGTTGAGATGATGGGCCTGATCGGTATGGGTAACAACCCGATGGTCGGCGCGACGGTTGCTGTTGCAGTTGCGATTGAAGAAGCGGCGAAATAAGGATTAAACCCGCATCAAAAAGAATTTAAAAAAACAGGGGCTTGGATATCCATCATATCCAGCCCCTGCTTTTTTGTCTTCCTGTTTATTTAACGAATGTTGCCAACCTGTGTAGACAGGCCGGCAATCTATTTATCCTGTACTCCACAGACTGTCGGCGGTTTCCGCCCAGTTTTCCGCGCAAGGCTAACATTTGCTGTACAGGTTATCCACATCTTCCGGAGACTGCTGGAACGGACGACGTATAATGGGTTTTTATTTTTACTTTACACCATTATATTTTTCTTTGTTTTGTCTGTCATGGGGACGGATAGACAAAAAAATTAAGATACCGAATATAATCTGTTCACAACGAAACGTCCATTTTGTAGAATAAATACAAAAGGAGGGCAGAATATGCGAGAAGAAAAATGTATTGCAGAAAATATCACAGGATACCGAAAGACGTAAAAGATCTTGCGATAAATTGCTTTCTTTTTCTATGTAACCACCTAAATCCCCTGCCTTTGCGTTTGCAAAGTCTTTTAGCGCGCGGATCCGGTGTAAGGTGCGTCCGAAATGATTGATTGTCTCGTGATAGGACGGTGACAGCAGATGAGTACGAACCCATTGCCCGCAAAATCGCTACTGGAGAAATCGGAAAGCTATACGGCGTTCGCTTTGTGGAAACGACAGAGGCGGTAACGTTTACCGTTGATGGCGGAGACAGCAATCCGGATAAGATTGTGCATTCCACTTTGGTGCTTGGCGCAGACGCCTACGGTATTACAAGCATTGACGGCGGCGGGCTGACAAACATTGTTAAGCAGTTGGGAAGCGCAGGAAGTGCTGATCCGCTCAATCAGCGCAGCACAAGCGGCTGGAAAGCGATTCATGTGGCAAAAATTCTCGTAGAGGAATACATGGTGCGTATCGAGAGCTTGGCGTCGGCATAATCAAAACAGAGGGAGCGGCCCTGAACGGGGCTGCTTCCCCCTTTTGGTGTGCTTATAGCTCTATAGGCAGACGAGAGGGGGGAAGCAAGGATGGAACAGTCAATTTATAAAAAGGCAAACAAACCGGGACGAAAGTATATCGATACTTTTCTTGGGTTAAACCGTAAAGATATTATTGCGGAAAATGAATTCTCTGATTTAATGAATATGGACAGCGCGCACTATCCCATGCTTGCGCCGTGTCTGGCGCGGAAAAAGGTTATCGACCAGAGCGGGATAAAGGCCGTCATTGCTGACAATAACATGGACGGAGATGCGCTGACTGCTTTCACCGGCGTTGCGGGCACGCAGTTTTATTATCAAGGGACAGCAAAGGGAACTGTATCCGGAGATGTGCAGACGTGTTTGGTGGATTTCAACGGAACTGTGCTGATCTTTCCAGACAAAAAGTATTACAACTATGTATCCGATGAATTTGGCAATATTGAAGCGGGGTATACGGATATATCCGTTACATTCAGCACAAGCGGGTCCGCGGACAAAAACAATATTGAAAACAAAATCAAAAAAACCGGAGGGTGGGGAGATACTTTCAAGAGCGGAGACAGCCTGACGCTGGAATTTTCAGATAAGCCGGAGAACTCTACTTTTATGGTAAACTCAAAGTATACGCAGGCAGATGATGACCGAATTGTTTCCTGTGTTGTAGCAAAGGTCGAAAGCGATTATTTGTATGTCAACTGCTACAATCGTCTCGGCGTTAAGCTTGCATTTCAGGCTGGCAGCGCGACGGGAACGGTGAAAAAAGCAATGCCGGACATTACGCGCGCGTGTGTGGCTAATAACCGTGTATTTGGAATTGACAGCGGCGGCGAGCTGGTGTATGCGTCAAAGCTGGGTGACTATACAAACTGGAATGTGTTTGAAGGGTTGTCCACAGACAGTTGGTACGCGCAGGTTGGTACGGAAGGCGCGTTTACCGGGATTGCGGCCCTGAATACGGGAATTGTTTTGTTTAAGCGTAACTATTTACATGAGGTGTTTGGCTCCACGCCGCAAAATTTTACGATTCCGAAACAGATTGGCGTGGGGTGCATTGATGCACGTTCTGTATGCGAAGCGGCGGGAAGCCTGTTTTTCCTGTCCCGCGACGGCTTCTACATGTACAACGGCGGCACGCCGAGCCGAATATCCGATAAATTGAACAAAACATATACGGAAGCTGTCAGCGGTTGTGACGGCAGAAAGGTTTATGTTTATGCAACGGCGGCGGATGGAGCGTCGGAACAACTCGTTTATGATTTGGAGCGGCGGAATTGGTACCGGCAGGACGTACAGGCCGGAACAGTCGGGTTTTTACCGTATAATGGGCATTTTTATTTTGCGGCTTCCGGCGGCATGTATGACG
>DVOF01000151.1 GCA_018713805.1 Candidatus Aphodoplasma excrementigallinarum
GTGTAAGCCCCCATATGTGGACAAAATGGAAAGAAAATCTTAAAACGAAAAGATTGGCCTGTCGGCCAAAAATAAAAAACCGGAGCAAGCAAAGCTTGCTCCGGCATGGTGCGGATAACAGGACTTGAACCTGCAAGGAGTTGCCCCCACATGGACCTGAACCATGCGCGTCTGCCAATTCCGCCATATCCGCTTATTGTTTCAGCAACGGATATCATTATAGCATGAATTGTACATGAAGTCAAGAAAAATTTGACCAATATTTTGACACGTTTTAAACGGCGGCGCCTCCTACAGGCATTGATAAACAATGTTGCGCAGGCGCGGATGGATGTAGGGGTGCTGCCCGTTGAGCATATGCTGCATATAAAAGACCGCGAGACGGTTTTCCGGGTCGACCAGCATATAGACCCCTGCCGCGCCGTCCCAGCCAAACTCCCCGGTCGGGCCGAGCGAGCCGCTTTTCGCCTTATCTACCATAGTGCGTACGCCGAGCCCGTAGCCGTAGCCCACAAGGTGCGGCCAGTCGAAGTCCTGCATAGCCGTTTCATCGAGCTGGTTTGTACGCATCAAATCGATTGCCGCACGGCTCAGGATCCGCTCCCCGGTAGCGGCCACGCCCCCATTGCAGAGCGCGTTGACGAGCAGGACATAGTCGTCCGCACAGGAAATCAGGCCCGCGCCGCCGCTCTCGTATTCGCTGCCCAGCCGGAAACGGTTGGCCTTCCCGACGTTTTTATAGCAGCGCGCCGCCTCGTCATACTCGTACTGGGAGGCCATGTTCGCCTCAATTTCCGCATTCCGCTCAAAGCCCGTATGTTCCATACCGGCAGGCTCAAATATATGCTCGCGCAGGTATTCCCCAAACCGCTGCCCGGACACCTCCTCCACAAGCGCGCCGAGCACGTCGTGGCACAGGCTGTACTGCCAATGCGTCCCCGGCTCGAACGAGAGCGGGCGTTTCGCAATCGCCTTTACCACCTCACGCGTCGGGCACACGCCGCCGGTACGTTCCTGCACCGCTTTGATCTCCGGCGTATCCAGCTCATAGTCGAGCCCCGCCGTCATGGAAAAGAGCTGTCCAACTGTCACAGGCCGCTTCGCCCTCACAATTTCCTCTTTCCCGTCTATCTTACACGCCACCGTCATGTCAGAAAACTCGGGCAGATACGCCGCCACCGGGTCGGTAAGCAGGAACTTGCCCCGCTCAAGGAGCTGCAGCGCCGCCGTACAGGTAGACAGCTTCGTTGCAGAATACATATTAAACAGCATGCCCGGCGCAATCGGCGTTTTTGTTTCCACATCCGCATAGCCGGCCTGATGGCGGAAGGCCTGCTTCCCATCCTGATAAATGATACAGTCCGCCCCCGGAATCAGCCACGACGCAATGTCGTCGAGAAATGCTGCCACATCTTGAAAATTCGACATCGTAACCCACCTTGCATTTTTTATTTAATACTATTATTTATTATACCGCCGTATGGATAAAAATGCAAGCGGCTTTGTTGACACGATCATAGGCGCATGATATAATGCGCGTAACAAGACTCGAATCATTATTAGGGGGGGATTGGGATGAAAACATTTCTGTCCTGTATACTGGCTCTGACTGTGATATGCGGTGTGTGGTTTCCGCTTTCTACCTCTGCGGCGGGTACAGAAGGTTTGTCCGCAGAAGGGCGCATATCCTTGCAGGAGGGGCAAATTACTGGGTCTGTCGAGCTAACCAATCACACCGGAACGCAGCAGAGCGCAGACGTTATGTTCGCCGTGTACGAGGACGATACCCTGGCCGCAATCCGTACCAAGCGGGTTGCAGTTCCTGCCGGTGAAACGGCAGTAACACAAACACTGGCGCTTGACGCGAACGCGACGGTCTCAGAATCTGCAACCGTCAAGTTAATGGTGTGGGAAGATTTGCTTCTTTGCCGCCCTTTGTGCAGTGCCGTACAGACGTCCCTTGCAGCGCTGCGCGCCGGGCTTTCCTGGGAACCGCCCGCACTGGAGAACCCAACTGTAATCGACTTTGCCCCAACTGGCTATTCCCCCAAGCTTGACGACAATAAGGACTATATCCTCCGCCTGCCGCCGGACGAGCCGCGTACCGAAACCGTACGTATCCGCGGTGGGCGCAACGTCGTGCTGATCGGCGGGCAGATCGAGATACCTGACCGGAATGCGTCCGACCACCGCGCCATTTATATCGAGGACGGCGCGCCGGGGCGTACCGTCCATATCGA
This sequence comes from Candidatus Aphodoplasma excrementigallinarum, assembly GCA_018713805.1. Lineage (GTDB taxonomy): Bacteria > Bacillota > Clostridia > UBA1381 > UMGS1253 > Aphodoplasma > Aphodoplasma excrementigallinarum. The sequence continues at coordinate 2,241 of DVOF01000151.1, forward strand.
GGGCGTACTCGTGACCTGTCACGGCGAGAATGAGGGCGACGCCATTGCCATCAGCGCGCCGAACACGATCGTGCAGGTGGAAAACTTCCGGGTCGAAAATCTGCAGGGTGCAAAGGATACAAACGCAGGCCACAACCACTCCGATATCATCCAGCCGTGGGGCGGCGTCCTCGAGCTGCGCGTCGACCACCTCACCGGGAGCAGCAACTATCAGGGATTGTTCCTGAACGCAGACTACAACCAAAACGGCGCATTCATCCTCAAAAACATCAACCTGACCGCCAATGCGGAATGGTTTGACGGCGCAGGCGGCGGCTATATGATCTGGCTGGATGAAAAATCCTCCCTGCCGCCGCAAACTGTGCTGGAAAACGTCTACGTAACGCCGCGCAGCGGCGCAAATTTGGGAAAGGCTGTCCATCCGGACGACGACACGCTTGCCATTTCCAGTGACGGCGCCTTTGCCGCCTGGCCGAGCCTTACACACGTGCGCGGCGGCGTATCCCTCGCGCCGGAGGGTATGCCGGACTTTGTGCCCGCCGGAAGCGTGGGGATCGGCTATGTGTCGCCGTGGGGCAATTTATATTGAGATAAAAAAACCGTTTGGAAAAAGCCAAACGGTTTTTTATTTTTCGCCCCTGTCCTTATTCTTAATCTTATCCCAATAGGCCGCAATCGCGCGTTCGTTTTTGTTGTTGCCGGGCGTATAGTAGACCCGGTCCTTGATGTTATCCGGCAAATACTGCTGCGCAACGTAATTGTTTTCATAATTGTGCGCGTACAGATACCCCTGCCCGTGGCCGAGCTTTGCCGCGCCGCTGTAATGCGAATCCTGCAAATTTGCCGGCACGCCCCCCACGTCCATGGTTTCGAGGTCGCGCATGGCCGCGTCGATCGCCGTAATCGCGCTGTTCGTCTTTGGTGCAGTCGCGAGCAGGAGCGTCGCCTGCGCAAGCGGGATACGCGCCTCCGGCAGGCCGAGCTGCTGGGCTGAGTCGACGCACGCCTTTGTAATTGCCGCCGCCTGCGGGTATGCCAAGCCGATATCCTCCGACGCAATCACAAGCAGCCGCCTGCACGCCGAAATCAGATCCCCCGCCGACAGCAGCCGCGCGAGGTAGTGAACCGCCGCGTCCGGGTCGGAGCCGCGGATCGACTTTTGAAACGCGCTCAGGATATCATAGTGGCTGTCGCCGTCGCGGTCGTAGCGCATGGCCTTTTTCTGCGCGGCCTCCTCCGCGCCGGAGAGCGTTATGTGCAAATCCCCTTTTTCGTCCGGGGCGGCGGACATGGCGCACACTTCAAGTGTATTGAGCGCCTTGCGCACATCGCCGCCGCTCACATTTGCAATAAACGCGAGCACCCCGTCGGCGAACGTAATCCCAATGCCGCCCATACGCTCCGACAGGATTTTTGCGGCACGCGCAAGCGCAGCCTCGATCTCCTGCGGCTCGACCGGCTTGAATTCGAATACGTTGGAGCGCGACAAAATGGCGTTATAGATATAAAAATACGGATTTTCCGTCGTCGAAGCAATCAGCGTCAGCTTCCCGTTTTCGATAAACTCCAAAAGCGACTGCTGCTGCTTTTTGTTGAAGTTCTGTATTTCATCGAGATACAGAAGCGCGCCGTCCACATTGTAGAGCGTGTCCAGCTCGCTGACAATCGCGCGGATATCGCTCACCGACGCCGTCGTCGCATTCAGCTTATAGAGCCGCTTTCCAACCGAATTTGCAATAATGTTGGCGACCGTCGTCTTACCCGTGCCGCTCGGCCCGTAAAAAATCATATTCGGCACGTTTTTCTTCTGGATCAAATTATACAGCACCCTGCCCCTGCCGAGGATGTGCCGCTGCCCCACAACCTCGTCGAGACATTTGGGCCGCACCATGTCCGCAAGCGGAACCATCATTGTTACCACCTCGTCTTACCGCTTCGCATAAAACAAAAAACGGCAGCAAAACCGCCGTTTTTCATTTTCGTAAACCAAAAACCGTATGTCAGTTTCTCCGCCATGTTTATTTATACATGGCAATTTCGACCGCCTTTGTAAGTACATCCGTATAACTGTACGACACACACCGGTTCTCCCCGATGTCATCCGGCAAAGCGTCAAGCCGGACTGTGAAAATACTGGGGTAAATGCTCTCAATCACGCCGCGGCGCACAACCGCGGACTTCCGTCCCTTCTTCGATGTCAGGCGAACCTTTCTGCCAATATTTTTCTGCAGGCTTCTCTTCACCATCGCCAGATCGCTTCTTTCAATCACAACCTTCACCCCTATACATCTT
>DVOF01000152.1 GCA_018713805.1 Candidatus Aphodoplasma excrementigallinarum
ACATAGAGGTCTCCTTGCCGAACCCGACCCAGTATATCGTTGTCGAAATGGACCTTTCGTCAACGAAAGCGGGAGTCAGCGGCAACCTCCAGTTCAAGGATACGTCGAGAACGGACGGCTATTTGTTTAAGTTTGCTGACGGAAAGGTGACCTCGGCGGGCAGCGGCGAGGAGCTTGGAGAGTTCAAAAAGGGCGAATGGCTCAATCTTGCATTTGTGCTGAATCTGGATACCTTTACCTACGACAGCTATGTGGACGGTGAGCTGGTCGAGGAGGACGTGCCGGTATCCGGTGCGGCGACCGGGCTGACCATGCTGCGCCTTTACGTAGAAAAGAAGGGGAACGGGGCCGATTTGCTTGTAGATAACCTGAAGGTTTATGAAGCGACGGCGCCGAAGGATATCACTGGCCTTGACGTACAGGAGCCGACAAAGACGTTTACGCCTTCCGCTGCGCCGACTGCAACGCCGGACAGCAATGTGACGATGAAGGGGAAAACGGCGGTATTCGACTGTGACGATAAAGACGCAATCAAAGCGATGGGGCTGACGGCGGACAGCAAGAACGTGAAGTCTGCCGCCTACAGCGCGGAGTGGAAGTTCTCGGAGAAGCCGAATCTTGTATTCAGCAGCATCTCGGGCGACTTGCGCTGTTATACGGAATACAGCTTCAATATTTATAACAGCTCAGACAAGGAGCAGCAGCTCTATATGCGGTTTGACAGCCAGAACGCTGCGACTACGGACGGCGACGACTACTACGGCAGGTCGCTGACGCTTGCGCCGCAGGCATGGACCGCGGTAACGGGTACGTTTGCGTCTCTCGGTAAGACGCGTACGCCGATCGGCTGGCACCAGATCGACTCGCTGAAGCTGTTCTCCACGGGCTGGGGCATGGAAAATGACACGTCGACGGTACTCTATCTGGATACCATTTATCTCGACGGCTCCAATGTGGAAGCGACGCCGGTCCCGACGGCGAACCCGACGGACTTTTCGCGTGTGGAGGACGCAGTTTGCCTCAAGCTGGACTGCCCGTCGGCCTTGGTGAAAACGGAGAAAATGCCGATCGACGAGAACAATGCAAACGTAGTTCCGTTCACAAGCAACGACCGTACGCTCGTTCCGATCCGCTTTATCTCAGAAGCATTCGGCGCGGATGTAGCGTATGACGGCGGCGCGACGGAAAAGGTTACGGTAAAGCTTGGCAGCGACACGGTTGAGCTTACAATTGGTTCGGATAAGATTTATAAAAATGGGCAGGAAATCCAGATCGACACCGCGGCGATCGTAACGGGCGACGACCGGACATTTGTCCCGCTGCGTGCGATCGCAGAGGCGCTCGGCAAGGAAGTATTCTGGGACGATATGGGGCTGATTGTTATTTCGGATACGGAAAATATTTTTAATCGGGATACGGACCTGGCGCTCATGCTGAACGTGATGGCGGAGTTCACGTATGAGAGGCCCGAGGGGGAGAAGGTTATCTCCGACCTGAAGGCGCATGCGCCGCAGCACCCGAGAATTTTAGCAAATGCGGACGATTTTGCAAGAATCAAGTCTTTGTACGAAACAGACCCGCTGATGAAGGAATGGGTTGATGCGCAGTTGAAGAGTGCGGAGAACACGGCCGCAAGCGCACAGGCTCCTGTTTACAGCGTTGATGAAGGCGGCCGGCTCAAGGGCACGAACACGGAAAGCTATATGTTGCAGTGGGGGCTTGCATACCAGATGACCGGCGACCAGAAATATGTTGACGCGGCATATGACCACCTTGCGGTTATTTGCGGCTTTGACAACTGGCACCCGGGCCACTTCCTCGATGCGGCGGGCATCATGAAGGGCGTAGCGATCGGCTATGACTGGATGTATGACGGCTTTACCGAGGAGCAGCGCAATGTCATAGAAAAAGGGTTATACGAGCATGGTATCCAGGCCGGGCTTGGCGCATACGCCGGCACGACGGAGGATATGGAGCCTGCGCACGGCACGTTTGGCCGGAGCGGCTGGACGAATACGGACAATAACTGGAACGCTGTGTGCAACGGCGGCCTGACGCTTGCATGCGCGGCGATCGGCGATTTGCCGGAATATGAAAAGGATGCCGGCGACCTGATGGGGAAAGTGCTTAAGTCGATCGAAAAGGGTATCCGGTGCTATGCACCGGACGGCAGCTACCCGGAGGGGCCGGGCTACTGGGCATATGGTACGAATAACCTGTTCTATATGATCGAGTGCCTCGATTCGGCAATGGGGACGGACTACGGCCTGTTCAACGCGCCGGGGCTCGACACGACGTGCTACTTCCCGAACTATATCGAGGGCACGAACGGCATGTGGAACTTCAACGACTGCGGCGAAGGCACAGTCGATACGTCGCACCTGTTCTGGGTAGCGAATAAAATCGGAAACCCGGACCTTGCGGGTATGCGTTTGCAGGACATCACAAATGGGAAAAAGACGGCGGGTATCCACGATATTTTAAACTATGACCCGGATAATATAAACAGAGAAGTGCATCTTCCGCTCGACCGCTATATGACGGGTGTACAAACCGTAACAATGCGCGGCGACTGGAACGATTCCGGCACGGTGTTCACGGGTCTACACGGCGGCTACAACGGCGTTAACCACGGCAACCTTGACAGTGGCAACTTCATCATTGACGCCGGCGGCGTACGCTTTATCAGCGATATCGGTACGGAGAATTACAACCTGCCGAGCTATTTCAGCGGCGGTGCAGGCGGTACGCGCTGGACCTACTACCGCAACCGCGCGGAAGGCCATAACACGATCACGATTAACCCAGGTACGTCAGAGGACCAGGTTGTGTCTGCAACGACGGAAATTATCCGGTATGAGAGCAAGCCGCGCGGTGCGATTGCAGTTGTTGACATGGCGCCTGCGCATGGGAATAAGGTAGAAGAAGCGCAGAGGGGACTGCTCTTCACAGACAACCGCAAGGCGGTCGTTGTACAGGATGAAATGACGCTTTCCAATCCGTCGGAAGTATGGTGGTTTGCGCACGTACAGGACGGCGAGATTACGGTTGCGCCGGACGGAAAATCAGCTATTATTGAAAAGCAGGGCAAGCGCATGTGGGCTGGTATCGTATCCGATATGGCGGACGCGAAGTTTGAAGTGATGGCGGCGGACCCGCTTCCGACCTCTCCGCAGAAGAATGCGGCGGAGTATGACCGGAGCGCGTGGCAGAAGCTTGCAATCCATATGTCCGGCGTAACGGATTACAAGTTAGCGGTTGAGTTCCGCCTGCTTGAAGGCACGCAGACCGAGCCGAATTATAAATATACGTATACAGATATCGAAGACTGGACGATTCCGGACGGCGAGATCATTGTGCCGCGCCTTACCGATTTGACAGTTGATGGGCAGACGGTTGAGAACTTCAGCCCGCTCGCAACCAACTACAAGGTTGTTTTGCCCTATGGCACGACAACAGTCCCGACTGTGAATGCAACGGCGGAGGATGGTTATACTGTGGAAATCACGCAGGCGGCGGCGCTTCCGGGGCTTGCCTCTGTAAAGGTCTATGACCCGAATGATCCGGAAACGTACAGTATATACGATATTACGCTGCGCGCGATGGCGGAGATCGAGGTTGAGGCCAGTGATGTGCCAGAGCCAGCCAATGTTCCGGAAAATACGCTTGACGGCGACCTTGGTACGCGCTGGGCGGCAGAGGGCGAGCAGTGGATCAAGTACACCTTTGCAAACCCGCGGGAGATTTCTTCCGTTTGGATTGCCTTCTGGAAATCTGACACAAGAAGCACGGTATTTAAGCTTGAGATTTCGGAGGACGGCGAAAACTTTGAGACCGTTTTCGACGGCATGCAGACGAATCAGGAGGATACGCTTGCCGAGTATAAGCTGCCGCAGCCAACTACGGTGAAGGCAGTAAGAATCTCCGGCAGCGGCAACACGTCGAATGCGTGGAATTCGATTCTGGAGGTTGAGTTTAGATAGGCTGCTATGAAGTCATAGTTTCAATACTCCTATAAACTGTAACACAAAAATGCTCCTGCCGGCAGGGCGGGGCATTTTTGTGTTAGCGAGAAAATTTTACACAAAAAAGTGAAAATTTACCTGTACAAAGTTGAAAAAATATAGTATGATAATTTTATAAAGAATTCCGCAAATTCGCTCCTGTTTTTGTGGAATATAACGACTCAAGGAGGGAACGGTATGAGAAAAGGGAAAAGGCTTGTCAGCGCAGTTCTTACGG
>DVOF01000153.1 GCA_018713805.1 Candidatus Aphodoplasma excrementigallinarum
CCATTACACCATTATAGCGGAAAATAGAACCAGCTTCCCGTAGAAAATTGCGGAGAATTAGTATAAACTTGTGAAGTTTGGAGAGGCAGATATGCAGGATATCAACCTTTATGAAAAAATTATCATGTATGACGATAAATTCCCGGTCAAGCTGGGCGTAACCAAAAAGGAAGGCATGGCGCCGGAAACGCTTTTGTTCTCGAACCATTGGCACGAGCATCTTGAGCTCTGGTATCTGGAAGAGGGGGCCGTCAATATCAGCCACAACGGCCGCCCGGCCGTAATCCACGGGGGCGACCTGGCGATTGCAAACAGCAACGAACTGCATGCCGCCTATTCTACCAGCGAGACGCTGCGCTACTTCTGCATCATCATCGACCCGAAGTTTTTTGCCACAGAGCTTGGACAGGGGCATTTTGTGTTTCATAATATCATCAGCGGCGACGCCGCAATCAAGGGCTTCTTTGAGGAGATATTTGAGGAGTATCAGGCCCATGCGGTGGGCTATGACATGGCGATCAAGGCAAAGCTGTATGAGTTGCTTGTCTATCTCGTTCGGAACCATATCAGCCGTCAGATCACACAGGAGGAATATGTCGCCCGCGCAAATAAGCTGGAACGGATTTTGCCGGCCGTACAGTATATCGAGACGCATTACAACGCGGAAATCTCCTATTCGGAGCTGGCGCAGCTTTTAAACGTGAGCAAATACCATTTCTGCCATCTGTTTAAAGAGGCAACCGGGAAAACGGTGGTCCAATACATCAATGACGTCCGGTTGGATAAGGCCTACCATTTGCTGAAGAACACAGATATGAATATTACGCAGATTTCCATGAGCGTTGGCTTCAATGACATGAATTATTTCAGCAGGCTGTTCCGGAAGCAGAAAAATATACCGCCGTCAAAGGTGCGGAGCCAGGAGACTCGCACCCTGTGAAGATGTTATATCCGGCGCTGTTTGGCGATCTGATACAGGCTTCCATCCGGCAGGCGCACGTTGAAGAAGTTTTCGCTGTTGTCTGTGTTCGGGAGCGTGACCTGCGTCTTTCCCAAAAGTGGGATTTCCTCCCCGTCATTGAGCAGGAGCGAGTAGCCCGGCTCTGTGATTTCCCCGGAAAAGTGGATCGTAACGGTTTCAGGGGTAATGGTAACAGTGCCGTTTTGGAAGATCGTTATATTATATGCTTGATAGAGGCAGTAAAGTCCAACGGCGGAAACAAGTACGCCCGCGGCAGCGGCTGCCTTTTCTTTTTTTCTGAATAGACGACGCAGACGAGTCGCAAAATGGCACAATGCGAAGCACATGACAGGAAACATTACTGCTATGGCGTCAAACATGAGCCGCTTGCCGACTTCGGTCGCTGCAATTGCAATTACGCTGACGGCCAGGGCACCAAGCAGCAGTGCGGCACATCTGCCGTATGCTGCGGGAAGCGCGCGCCTGCGTCTGAGAAGCCGCAGGACAGAGGAAACAACGAGGCCGGCCGCTGCTGCGTAAAATAGCAGCAGGCAGGCGTTCATGTATAAAAAGAAGCGTTTTTCATAATGATGGTAAACATTGTCGCCGAAATCGGGCGCGTATACATTTGGCATATAGTAGTAGGGGCGGTAGACATCGGAATAATAGTTAATAAACTTTGCCTGAACGAACTCCCACGCATTTTGCGGGCTTGCAAGAATCGTGTTTTTGGTTCGTTCTACAATTTCCGAACTAATCTGCTTCTTTAGGTTCGACACATAAGCAAAATCCGGTGTCTTGTCCGGAGCATAGTGCTCCCACAAATCGATGAACAGGCTCGACAGTTCGTCAAATCCTTCAGTCATATAGGGGAAATAAATGCAAAGCCCCGTCGAAGAGCCGTTCAACCGCGTACCGAGCTCAAGCGTCCAGAGCATGGACGAGTCGTCAAGGTTTGGGTACGGGCGCAAATTGGCAGCGTAAAGCGTATAGCCTACGCCGCTTTTAATTAGCAGAAAACAGGCCAGCGCAATCGCCGTTTTTCCTATGCCGCGCAGCACTTTATGCCGCAGGTTATGGGAGAACCAGCCCCGCGCAAAGATATATACGAGTATCGGCGCGCATGCCATAGGGCGAAGCGTGAACAACAGGCCGCCCACAACAAAAAAGCCAATTTTTGCCGTAATGGGGCGGCAATGATAGAGGAGAAGCGTTAATAACGCCAGAAAAATCGCCGGCAGGTAAATATATGGGCCGACCAGCAACAAATAGGGGAACAGGACAGCGGAAAAAATAAGAGAAAATTCGGCGCATTTTAGACCGAACATTTTTTTACAGCACCCGGCTAACAGCAAAATACTGCCGCACATGAGCAAACAGTTTAAAAAGCGTACGCCTGCTTCTACGCTTCCGAACAGCTTCACAAAGGGAAGATAGATCAGAGCAGTCAGGTGATTGGAGGAAAAAGCTGCGAAGTAGGAGGACATATACACCGTATTTTCACCGAGCAACAGCTTCTCCAAAAAAGAGAGCATGTCGTACGCGTCGTGGCAGGGGCTAAACGGGATATAAAACGCCATGAACAGGCTGACAGCAATTGCCACACACGACAATAACAGAAGACGCGGCCAGCCCGGCTGGATGTACAGCAGCCCCAATACCCATCTGAACAGGCACCAGACAGAGACAGTAAAGGCCGCGCTGAGCAGGGCGGTCAACGCCCTTGCTGTGCCCGTGGACTGAAACGTCTGCGCGTTAAGACCGCCGAATATAAGATACCCGCCTGCCAAAATACAACACGCCAATGCGCAAACCAAAATAAATACCGGTATTCCACAGTGGTATGCTGCTTTCTTCTTTCTGGTTCCCCTTACCGGCATGGAAGCCCCCCTCTTTGTAAACTTTAGGTCAGTATAACATATTTTTTGATAAAAATCCAT
>DVOF01000154.1 GCA_018713805.1 Candidatus Aphodoplasma excrementigallinarum
GTTATTATGAAACTGTCGACAATCCAGCAGCTTTTGGAGGCGGAGTTCAAAACAAAGCAAGTCGAGGAGGAGATTGAGATCAAAAGCGCCTGCGGCAGCGATTTAATGAGCGATGTATTGGCCTTTGTGAAGGAGCAGGGGATCCTTCTTACGGGGCTTGTCAACCCGCAGGTAATCCGGACGGCGGAGATGATGGATATCCGTGTAATCGTTTTTGTCCGCGGGAAGGAGCCAGCCGGCGATATGGTCCGTCTGGCGGATGAAAAGGGGATTGTGCTCATGTCGACGCAATGCCCTATGTTTGTAGCGTGCGGCCTGCTGTATTCCAACGGCCTGATTCCGGATAACAAGGTGTAGGAGGGGCAGAATGGAAAACGCGATTAAACTGCATTACGATGTTGCGGGCGGGGATTTTATAGAGGCGGGGACGGCGTCCGGCAATGTAAAAAAGGTTCTCAGCCAGATTGGGATCGACCCTGCCGCGATACGCCGTGCGGCGATTGCAATGTATGAAGGCGAGATCAACATGGTAATCCACGCAAACGGTGGGACGGCGGATGTGGAAGTGACAAATGCGTACATAGAGATCGTGCTCCGCGATAGTGGTCCTGGCATTAAAGACATCAATCTTGCAATGCAGGCGGGCTACTCTACAGCCTCCCAGGCGGCGCGCGATATGGGCTTTGGCGCGGGTATGGGGCTGCCGAACATGAAGAGCTACACAGATGAGATGGACATTGCAAGCGAGGTTGGCGTTGGCACGACCGTAACCATGCGGATTTATTTTAAATAAAGCGCCGGCAGTTCCGGCCAGAGGCGGTGAAAAGTTTGGAACAGACATATTTTCATTCTGTAACGCTGGAAAAAGAAAAATGTATGGGGTGTATCAACTGCATCAAGCGCTGCCCTACGGAAGCAATCCGCGTCCGGAATGGGAAAGCGCGGATTATTAAAGAACGGTGCATCGACTGCGGGGAGTGTATCCGCGTCTGTCCTTACCATGCAAAAAAGGCGGTAACCGAGCCGTTTGATAAAATATTTGATTATCAATATAAAGTTGCGCTGCCCGCGCCGAGCCTGTATGGGCAGTTCAACCAGCTCGAGGACATCAATATCGTGCTCAACGGCCTGAAGCAGATTGGGTTTGACGCCGTCTATGAGGTGGCGCGCGCGGCGGAGATTGTTACGATCGCCACGAAGGACCTGATCTATCAGAAAAAGCTTGCCTATCCGATCATTTCCTCGGCCTGCCCGGCCGTCGTGCGGCTGATCCGGGTACGGTTCCCGAGCCTGATTAAAAATCTATTGCCGCTCCTGTCCCCGATGGATGTTGCGGCAAAGCTTGCCAAAAAAGAAGCGCAGGAAAAGACAGGCCTTCCGCTGCACAAAATCGGCGCGTTCTTTATTACGCCATGTGCGGCGAAGGTGACCGTCACGAAAGACCCGCTTGGGCAGGAGCGCTCCTATGTAGACGGTGCAATCTCCATGTCAGATATTTATATGAAGCTTGTTCCCGCGATGAATAAGCTAAAGGTTACAGAGAACCTCGTCCGTTCCGGCTTAAAGGGCGTAGGATGGGCCAACAGCGGCGGGGAGGCGTATGCGCTTGGACAGGACGAATACATTGCCGTCGATGGGATCGACAATGTAATCAAGGTATTGGAAGCGTTGGAGGACGAACAGCTCCCAAATATAAAGTTTGTTGAGGCGGGAGCATGCGTCGGCGGATGTGTTGGCGGTCCGCTCGCGGTGGAGAACGGGTTTGTGGCCGAAACCAAGATCAAGCTCCTTACAAAGCGGCTCACAAGCTACGAAATGGAAAAGGAATTCCCCTGTATTGGGCTTGAAGATATCAGCTTCAGCAAACCGATCGAATATTTGCCGGTCATGAAGCTGGATAACGATATCATTGAGGCCATGAAGAAAATGGACCGCCTGGAAACGATTTATGAATCCTTGCCGAAAATAGACTGTGGAAGCTGCGGCGCGCCCTCGTGCCGTGCGTTGGCAGAGGATGTTGTGCGCGGTTTCGGCAAGGAGATGGATTGCGTTCATAAATTGCGTGAGCGCGTATTTGATCTTGCAAAAGAAATGGTAGATATCCAGGAGAATATCAGCGCGTTTGAGAAAAAAGAGGAATAGGGGGTGGCAGGATGAAGCTTGGACAGCTCATTGCTTTGCTCGGCGCAAAGCTTCTGACACAGGGAGCCGACCTGGAGCGGGAATTGCATGGTTGCTATATCTGTGATCTGCTTAGCTATGTGATGAGCCATGCAGAAAAGGATAACATCTGGATAACGGTACAGACGAACCTTAATGTTGTGGCCGTCGCATCCCTGACGGAGGTGGGGTGTGTTGTCCTTCCCGAAAACATCGAGCCGGAGGAATTGACGCTGAATAAAGCGGAGGCAGAAGGCGTTATCATGTTATCCGCCCGCCAGACGGCCTATGAGATCGCTGCTGTGCTTTCCGGCGAACTAAAATAAAACCTATACAGAGAGGCGGGATGGCAATGCAGTGTTTTTATGATTTTCATATCCATTCCTGCCTGTCGCCGTGCGGCGATATGGATATGACGCCGAACAACATTGTCAATATGGCGCTTTTAAAGGGGCTTGACGCAATCGCCATCACAGACCATAATTGTGCATCAAACGCCGAGGCGGTACTGTATGCGGCGCAGGGCAGGCTGACAGTGTTGCCCGGTATGGAGGTCGAAAGCTGTGAAGAGGTACATATGGTATGCCTATTTGCAGAACTGAGCCAATGCCGGGAGATGGAGCGCGACGTGCAGGGAAGCCTGCTGCAAATAAAAAATGACCCTGAAATCTACGGCGAGCAGGTCATGCTGGATGGATTGGACGAACCATGCGGCAGCGTGGAACAGCTTCTTGTTGTGGCGACAAGCCTGTCGGTTTATGATATTGTAAAGCGGACGCATGCGCTGGGCGGCGTATGTATCGCGGCCCATATCGACAAAAGCGCCTACAGCATTCTTTCAAACTTGGGCGCGCTGCCGGACGACCTTGCCGTGGATGCGATAGAACTTTCAAAACACGGGGATTTTGACACACTTGCAGCCGTACATAGCAATCTCCGCGGTATGCGGGTACTGCATTCTTCTGACGCGCATTATTTGGCGGACATTTCCGAGCGGGTCCATTCGCTTGAAATTATGGGCGAATGCAGTGCAAACGCAGTCATAAACGCCCTGCGCGTTGGAATAAAATAGTAAATAAGCATTTATACGGCATGAATATGAC